>JACSSB010000244.1 GCA_014879435.1 Phycisphaerales bacterium | reverse complement strand
TTCTTGCACGGCATGGAAGGTTCGCGGCTGCCGGTCGCGGTGGCGCATGGAGAGGGGCGGGCAGAGTTTCGCGATGCCAATGGTGCCGATGCAGCATTAGCGGCAGGGGTGGTCGCCTTGCGTTTCGTAGATCACCACGCGCAGCCGACGGAGATTTATCCAGCTAATCCCAACGGCTCGCCGGGTGGGATCACTGGTCTTTGCAGCCGTGATGGTCGATTTACCATCCTGATGCCGCATCCAGAACGCTTATTCCGCACGGTGCAATATTCCTGGCATCCCGACGGTTGGGGCGAGGATGGACCGTGGCTCCGGTTATTTCGCAATGCACGACGCTGGCTCGGATAAATCGAGAGGCCAGTGTCGGCAGAACGGCTTCACGTCATTTCTCATTGAGCGGATGAGGAGAGGGTCATGTCTAAGGCGATTCGTATTCATCAGTGTGGCGGTCCCGAGGTATTACGCTGGGAAGAAGTGAAGGTGGGTGATCCCGGTCCGGGGCAATTACGGGTTCGCCAGACCGCTGTCGGACTCAACTATATCGACGTTTATCACCGTACCGGCTTATATCCTCTGCCGTCGTTACCCTGGACTTTGGGTATGGAAGGTGCGGGGTGCGTGGAGGCGGTCGGAGAGGGGGTCACCGAATTCAAGATTGGCGACCGGGTGGCCTATGCCGGTCCACCAGTCGGTGCTTACGCTGAGGTGCGACTGATCCCAGCGGACCGGGTGGTGGCGCTGCCCGATGCCATCAGTGATCAGATGGCTGCCGCGATGATGTTGCAAGGGATGACCGCGCAATCTCTATTGCGGCGTGTCTACCCGGTACAAGCGGGTGATGCCATTTTGCTGCACGCCGCCGCTGGTGGGGTTGGATTGATCGTCAGCCAGTGGGCGCGGTATCTGGGTGCGACCGTGATCGGTACGGTAGGTAGTGAGGAAAAAGCCGAGCTGGCCCGCGCTCACGGTTGCCATTACACCATCCTCTACAACCGCGAGAATGTCGCGGAACGAGTGCGTGAACTCACCGATGGCCAAGGCGTGGCGGTGGTCTACGATTCGGTCGGCAAGGATACTTTCATGGGTTCGCTGGATAGTCTGCAGCCGATGGGCATGATGGTCAGCTTCGGCAATGCTTCAGGCCCGGTACCCGCATTCGAGCCAGCGATTCTAGCCGCGAAGGGTTCGTTGTTCCTCACCCGGCCAACCTTGATGACCTATACCGCCAAGCGTACCGATTTGCTAGCCAGCGCCGCTGAACTGTTCACGGTGGTCGCAAGCGGAGCTGTCCAAATCGAAGCGCGGCAGACGTATCCGCTAGCCGAAACCGCACAGGCGCATCGTGATCTAGAAGCACGTAAAACCACCGGTTCGACCGTGCTATTACCTTGATGCAGTGCTTAGGGTCGTCGATGTTGGATCGCTCAAAACGCGATTTGTATCCAGTAGAGAAGCGCGCCCGATGAAGACTGCTGGCATTTATGGTTTTTATCCGGTAGTGGACGATGTGCGCTGGTTGCGTCGCTTTCTGCCGCTGGGCGTGCGGACCATTCAGCTACGGATTAAGGAACGATCTGAGGCCGAGATCCGGCGTCAAATCCGTGAAGCGCTGGCTGTGGCTGCTGATTACGACGACTGCCAGATGATCATCAATGATCACTGGCGGGAAGCCATTCGGGAAGGCGCCACTTGGCTCCATCTGGGTCAGGAAGATTTAGCAGATGCCGACCAGATGGCCATCGCAGCGGCAGGGATCAAACTAGGAATCAGCACGCACAGTTCTTCGGAGCTAGCACAGGCGCTGGAGGCCAGACCTGCTTATGTCGCCCTGGGACCGATTTACGAAACGACCTTAAAAAAGATGTCGTGGGCTCCGCAAGGGCTTGAGCGGCTTAGTGGATGGAAAAGCCGTTGTGTCGTTCCGCTGGTCGCTATCGGTGGAATCAGCTTAGAGCGGGCACCCGCAGTCTTGGCGGCGGGTGCGGATTCTATCGCGGTGGTTTCTGATGTGCTGCATGCCCCGGACCCGGATGAGCGGGTTCGGGTCTGGTTGGATCTATTCCGCGAACGTCCCTGACTACGCACTTCCGAGACAGTCCAGTCCCTTGGCTTTCCACTGCCATGGGCTGTCTCCGGCCAGGAAGCATTAGGTGGTGGCTGGCGCTGCCATCAGTGTCTTGACGTGAATCGCCACACTGGAGGCGAGCGCCGATAGGTTATAGCCGCCTTCTAGCACCGAGATCACCCGGCCCTCACAGCAATCCGCCGCGACTGCGAGGATCTCCTCGGTCAGCCACGCGTAGTCATCTTCACTCAGATTGATCTCGGCCAGTGGGTCCATATGGTGCGCGTCGAAGCCAGCCGAAATCAGGATCAATTCGGGTTGGAATTGTCGCAATGCGGGAGCAATCTTCTGATTCCAGCCCTGGCACAACTCGGCCGAACCACTGTTGGCCGACAAGGGAACATTGACGATGTTGCCGATCCCGCGTTCCTCACGGCGGCCAGTGCCCGGATAGATGTGCGCCTGATGGATGGAGGCGTAGAAGTAGCCGGGATCGTGCTCGAACGCAACCTGGGTACCGTTGCCGTGATGTACATCAAAATCGATTACCGCTACTCGTTGCAGAGCATGAGCGGCACGAGCATGGGCGGCACCGATGGCGACATTGTTGAATAGGCAAAATCCCATGGCTTGGGAGGGCTCGGCGTGATGACCGGGTGGGCGGATGGCACAGAAGGCGTTATGGGCTTCTCGCCCCAGCACGGCATCCACCGCCGCACAGACTGCCCCCGCTGCACGCAGGGCGGCTTCCCCCGAACTTGGTGAAATGATGGTATCCCCATCAATCGCGTAATGCCCCTGTTTGGGGACTTGGCCCAGAATGCGCTCAAGATGGCTCTGGCTATGGATGTGGGTCAGTTGCTCAGATGTAGCCTTGGGCGGGTCACGCCATTCCAGTGCGGCAAATGGAGCGGTACCGAGGACATTCAGGATGGCGGTCAAGCGAGCTGCACATTCCGGGTGTCCAAAACCGGTGTCATGCTCCTGGCAGGCCGAGTGAGTGTAAAGTAAGGTAGTCATGATGCTCGATCCCTGGGAGTGAGGATCTCACGTTGGACCGTGGAGCGGCGTAGCGCCTTGAGCACGTCTTGGCGGGAGATGATGCCGATCAACAGGTTTCCTTCCTCGATTACCGGTAGGCTTTTAGTACGCATTTCGACCAGCTTTTGCAGGAGTCGGCTCAACGGTAATTGCGGACTGACTGCGACTGGGTCGCAAGTCATTACCGTTTCGACCAGTTGTTCCATGATAGCGTTGTAATGCGGGACCAGCGTATGGGAGTCAAAACGAAAGGCCTTGAGTAAGTCGAATTTGGTCAGCATACCAAGCAGCTGACGTTGATCGTTTACCACTGGAACGCCATTGAAATCGTGGATTTCGAAAAGATCCTCGGCCTCGTGCAGTTTGGCCTTGGGGCTGATGGCGATGGGATCGACGGTCATCGCGTCGCGAACATGGTATTGCAGAAATTCGTACATCGACGATGATCCTCTACAAGCTAAGCGGTTTGGTCCTTGCGACTCGTGACAGCGCATGGGATTTGGGAGTTTGCGAGTTGTCAGGAATAAGCCTTTTGCGCTCTTGTTGTCGATCTTATTGCAGCAATGTCAAGGTTCGATCAGGTTCCGCGACGCATGCGAGGGCCTCCTCAACCACCGCTATTCCCGCATCGCGTTGGCAGGCCCGCACGCTCAAGGTACGTCGCCAGGCCCGCGCTCCTGGTATCCCCTGAAATAAGCCAAGAATATGCCGCGTCATACAATGCAGGGGGATTCCTTCTTGCAACCGCGCTGCAATGTAGGGCAGGAATGACCGAACTACCTGATGACGGCTCGGCGGTGGCGTACTCGAACCAAAAAATCGCGAATCCACCTCGGCGAGGAGATAGGGATTCTCATAAGCTGCACGACCGATCATTACGCCATCTACCTGGGATAATTGTTCGGCAACTTGGTTCAGATTGACCAGCCCCCCGTTTAGGATGATGGTGAGTTGTGGAAAATCCCGTTTGAGTTGGTGCACGATCTCGTAACGCAGTGGCGGGATTTCCCGATTTTCCTTTGGACTCAAGCCGTGTAACCACGCTTTGCGCGCGTGAACGATAAACACTGTACATCCGCCCGCTGCAACTTGGCGTATGAAGTCCGCCAGATCCTCGTAAGAATCACGTTCGTCGATCCCAATGCGGGTTTTCACCGTCACGGGCAGCTTCGTCACCGTTCGCATGGCTGCCACACACTCTGCTACGCGATCCGGTTCCGCCATCAGGCAGGCTCCAAATCGACCAGATTGAACCCGATCACTGGGGCAGCCCACGTTGAGATTGATTTCATCGTAACCCCAATCGGTGGCGATGCGAGCACATTGCGCTAATTCAGTGGGGTCGCTGCCCCCCAATTGTAGGGCTAGCGGATGCTCGGCTGGGTCGTGAGCCAACAGGTATTCGCGGTCACCACGCAGCGCTGCTGCTGTGGTGAGCATTTCGGTGTAGAGCAGAGTATGGCGGGTCAACAGCCGGAGGAAATACCGGCAGTGCCGATCCGTCCAGTCCAGCATCGGTGCGACGGCAATCAAACGATTCAACATAGCATGAAGGTGAATTGAGCTAGTCTAAAGCGTCCAATGCCAGCACTGCTTCCCGGATCAGATCCGGGCCACGATAGATAAAGCCGGTATAGATTTGCACCAAGCTGGCACCGGCTGTGATTTTGGCAGCAGCGTCGGCTCCGCTCAGAATGCCGCCTACGGCAATGATCGGAATTTCACCCGCTAGGATACTGGCGAGCTGTCGTATCACGGCGGTCGAGCGCTCCTGTAGTGGTGCACCACTTAGGCCGCCGCTTTCTTCGGCATGGGCTAAGCCTTCCACTCCAGCCCGTGAGAACGTGGTATTGGTGGCGATCACCGCATCCATTTCATACCGAAGCAACGCCTGCGCTACCAGTGATAAATCAGCATCAGCCAAATCGGGTGCGATCTTGATTGCCAATGGTACGTAACGGCCATGAGCGTCACATAGTCGCCGCTGTTCTGCCTTTAACGCTAACAATAATTGATCCAGCGCCACACCATATTGTAGATCACGGAGGCCCGGCGTATTGGGTGAAGAGATGTTTACGGTGATATAGCTCGCCCAGGGATACACTTTGCGCAGACCGATCAGATAGTCGTCAGTCGCACTTGCCACCGGAGTATCGGCATTTTTGCCGATGTTGATACCCAGGATTCCCTTGAATTTGGCGCGCTGTACCTGTTCGATCAAGTGATCGACGCCCTTATTGTTGAAACCGAATCGGTTGATCAATGCCTGAGCCGGTGGAAGGCGAAACATCCGAGGTTTGGAGTTGCCTAGCTGGGGGCGTGGGGTCACTGTACCGATCTCGATAAAGCCGAATCCCAGCGCCTCCCAGGCCCTGATACATTCGCCATTTTTATCCAGACCAGCCGCCAGTCCGACCGGATTGGGGAAATCCAGCCCCATGATCCGACGTGGCCGGGACGGTGCGTGTGCTCCAAACAGCCGGTTCAACGGTAAAACTGGCGTTGCATGAAGCAGATTGAGCATCCAGTTGTGGGCAGTTTCAGGATCGAACTGAAACATCAAAGTACGTAGTAGCGGGTAAAGCATCAATATTTCAGACTCAGTGACGGGGAAGGCCGCAAACCGGGGAAAAGGGTATTTTGACAAAAAATTAAATAAATATCATTACTTAAATATGATTTTTTAATTTGAATACCATGAATAATTCATGATTATTGGTATAGATTTCTCAAAAAAGTGAAATGCCACCATGGATATGGTTTACAAGTCAGTGGCTATAATTTACATTAATGCATCTTTTTTAGGGACAAAAAATAATGAATAGGGCAAGCCAAATATCGTAATTCTGTATCTCTTCTGGAAATATTGTCGAGATTATGAAATTATTTATCCTACTTAAGAAGAGTTGTATTACCAATCTTGGGTTGCAACTGAAGCATATGCAAGGCATGCCGCAACATTTTGAGTTGAAAGTGACAAATGAAAATAACGTGCCTAGCTATGGAGATCCCCATTCAATAAGGTTTCCGAGTTTTCTCCTCCAGATATGGCAAGGCTCGGTGTTCCATCCAACTGACGGTAGGTAAGATTTCGATGCGCAAGCTTCTGATTTTAAGTACGGGAACGATCGAAGAGGCATTGCTCCAAAAAATTACAGCGGCTGACTGGGATGTGTATTGGGCGCAGGAATCCGTCGCAGCCAGGGCCTTGCTCACCGAACACACGTTTGAAGTGGGTCTGGCTGTTCTATTTAGCTGCGAGCCCGAGCGGTCGGTCCAGTGGTTGGTCGACTTGATACTGGCTCGCCGCAAGATGCAGTGGGTCATGGCGCTGTCCCGTCAATGCCTTGATCGTAAGTTGCTGTCCGGTGTCATTGCCGAGCACTGTTACGATTATCATACTCTACCCATTGATCCGTCGCGGTTGGTGATGACCCTTGGGCATGCCTATGGCATGGTGAATCTCACCGAGGCCACTCTCCGTCAGCAGCGTGAGACAGAATCCCAATACGGTTTGATCGGCAACAGCGCGGTCATGCAAACGCTGTTTCGAGGGATTCAGAAAGCAGCGGAAGTGGATGTACCGGTATTGATCACCGGCGAAAGTGGTACGGGCAAAGAGCAGGCGGCGCGCGCTATTCACGAATATTCCACCCGTGCAGTATCACCGTTCGTCGCTATGAATTGTGCCGCCTTACCCGCCAATTTAATTCAATCGGAGTTGTTTGGGCACGAAAAGGGCGCATTTACCGGAGCGAACGAGCGTCGCATTGGTCATCTCGAGTCTGCCAACGGTGGCACGTTGTTTTTAGACGAGATCGGTGATCTTGCTCCCGAATTGCAAGCCAATCTGCTGCGCTTTTTGGAAGAAAAGAAGATTCGCCGCCTGGGTAGTACCAAGCCGATTCCCGCCAATGTTCGGGTGATCGCCGCTACCAACACCAACTTGGAGCAGTCGGTGCGGGACGGTCGATTCCGCGAGGATTTGTACTACCGACTGAATGTGTTGCACCTGCGAGCGCCCGCTCTGCGTGAGCGCAAGAACGATGTCGAACTGCTGGCCAAGCACTTTTTTGCCAAGTTCGCTGCGGAAACCAGAACTTCCGCCAAGGGATTCAGTCGTGACGCTCTGGAAGTGGTCAACCGCTACGATTGGCCCGGCAATGTACGGGATCTGATGAACCGAGTGCGTCGGGCAGTTCTGTTGAGTGAAGGACCGTATATCTCTCCTAATGACTTGGAATTGGAGCGGCGTTCGCTCGGGCGTGGGTTCGTGACTCTGGATGAGGCGCGGATGGCAGCTGATCGTGAGACCATTCAAGCCACTCTGCTACGGACCCGTTTCAATATCGCTCGGGCTGCGCAGGAGCTGGGAGTTTCGCGCATGACGCTGTACCGTTTGATGGAGAAATACGACATTCGGCGTGATAACTCTTAAGTTGGGTTGTATCGACACGGTCATCGCGTGGGCCTTCGACCTTCGGTGTCGAAAGGCCCTTGACGAATAGTCTGTAATTTCTGCAATTATTGTGTGGGTCGTGGTATCGCTAAAATGGATACTTCTTCGCCACAGCCATTCGACGCCAAGGCTTTTCTTAAGAATCTCACCACGCTGCCTGGCGTTTATCGCATGTTGGATGAGCGCGGTGTAGTGCTTTATGTCGGCAAGGCCCGCAATCTTAAGCAGCGGGTTTCCAGCTATTTCCGGGAACACCAAGCATCCGCCAAGACGCGCAGCTTGGTTGCTCGTATCCATGCCATCGAAGTCACGGTGACGCACACCGAGACCGAGGCATTGATTCTGGAAAACACGCTGATCAAGCGATTCAAGCCACGTTACAACATCCTGCTGCGCGATGATAAGGGTTATCCCTATATCCATGTATCTGCCGATGCTTTTCCTCGCTTATCCCTACACCGAGGCACCAAGCATGCGGCAGGGCGTTATTTTGGCCCTTATCCGAATGCCACTGCCGTTGGCGATACTTTGACGCTGTTGCAGAAAACATTTCGATTGCGTCCGTGTGAAGATGGTTTTTTTCGCAGCCGTAGCCGCCCCTGTTTGCAGTATCAAATTAAGCGTTGTACCGCACCCTGCGTCGGCTTGATCGATGAGGAGAGCTACCAGCGTGACTTAGGTGACGCGATCTTGTTTCTAGAGGGCAAGAGCGGGCAGGTGATCGATGGGTTGGTGCAGCGGATGGAAGTTGCTGTCGTCGCATTGGAATTCGAGCAGGCGGCCTATTACCGCGATCAGATCGGCGAATTGCGACAAGTGCAGCGCCGTCAGCATGTCGAGGGCGAGAGCGGCGATCTCGATGTGGTGGCTTGCATGGTGCAAGGTGGCATGGCCTGCGTGCAGGTATTTGTATTTCGTGCAGGTCGCCTGCTCGGCAACCAAGCGTTTTTTCCCCATTTGCCCGAAGAACAGGAACCCGATACCGTATTGGGTGCGTTTCTGGCACAGTACTATCTCGATAGAGCTATTCCAAGCGATCTATTGGTCAATCATGAGCCAGCCGAGGCAGCGCTATTGGCGCAGGTTTTTCAGGAGCGGGTCGGTCATCGAGTGAGAATTATCGCCCGCCCACGTGGTGAGCGGGCCCGTTGGTTAGAGATGGCGCGCCAGAATGCTGAGCATGCCTTGGCCGCCCGCTTATCCGGTCGGGTCGGGATGCATGAGCGAATGGAAGCACTGCGGAAAACCTTGGGATGCACGTTCGATCTGACACGGTTGGAATGTTTCGATATCAGCCACCTTCAAGGTGAGGCAACGGTTGCATCGTGCGTAGTATTCGGTTCGGAAGGGCCTATCAAGTCAGACTATCGTCGCTACAATATCGATGGGATTACTCCAGGCGACGATTATGCGGCTTTGCATCAGGCATTGACTCGGCGCTATATCCGCTTGCGGGATGGATGTGAACGGTTACCTGATGTCCTGTTTATTGATGGTGGCAAAGGGCAATTGGCTCAGGCGCATGATGTGATGAACGAATTAGGGATCACTGGAATCATGATGGTGGGTATCGCCAAGGGACCAGAGCGCAGGCCAGGATTGGAAACGCTTTACTTGTTCGAGGAAAGTCAGCCGATTATACTGCCAACCGATTCAACCGCGCTGCATCTGGTGCAGCAAATTCGCGATGAGGCGCATCGTTTCGCGATTGCTGGGCACCGCAGGCGCCGGGCCAAAGGTCGCACCACTTCCACACTCGAAGAGATCCCTGGTATTGGTCCAAAACGCCGACAGGCGTTGCTTAGACAATTCGGTGGATTGAAACAACTGGCGCAAGCTGGGGTCGAGGATATTGGCCAAGTGGATGGTATTAGTGCCGAATTGGCTCGGCGTATCTATGATGTTTTCCACGATGAACGTTGACTGCCCGTCGAGCCATGCAACTGAATCTGCCCACTTTGCTGACACTACTGCGGATTGCACTGATCCCGGTCTTCGTGGGCGTGTT
>JACSSB010000001.1 GCA_014879435.1 Phycisphaerales bacterium | reverse complement strand
ATTGTGGTGGGCAGTGGGTCGGCTGGCGACGCGGGTTCCGGTTTATGGCAGCGCCCACGATGTAGTTCCGGCAGCCACGGCGACGGTGTGGTTGGAACGGCTGTTGGCGTTGGACTGGAAGGCGGTCGCTCCAGCGGCCTTCGCCGCGACCTTATTGGCGCGACTGAGTGGTGATCGCCAGCGCGATCTGGACGATGCAATGCGGATGCAGGTTATCCAGCGTTTGCGTGCGGCCAAAGCTCCCGCCGCTTGGCTGCGGATGATGGAAGAAGTGGTGGAATTGGACGAAGCGGATGCGAGCCAAGTGTTTGGTGAGGCGCTACCACCAGGGTTGCGGTTGCGGGATTGAGCCAGGATTTCCATTCCAGATCGGCTCCGTGAGTCCGTCCATGGTTCACTGTGAGGCCGGGTTGGAAGCGGAACGTGGGTTGCCCCGAAACTTTCCGCATAGGAGTCGCTAACAACTGGGTCAGGCGGAATCCTGATCGGCGATCTCCAGGACGATCTTGCCTCGGGCATGACCGGTTTCGCTGATGGCGTGGGCCTGTCGCGCTTCGTTGAGCGGCAGCACGGTGTGGATGATCGGCTTTATCCGTCCCTGATCGATCAGGCGGGCGATGTGGGCCAATTGCTCACCACTGGGATGGATGGCGACGTAGACGCTACGCACTCCATGGGTGGCAGCGGTGGCCGGTGGTGGTGTACTGACTACCGAAACCAGAATGCCGCCCGGTTTCAAGACCTGCCAGGAACGCTGTTGCGTGTCGCCGCCGATGGTATCGAACACCACGTCCACATCTCTGGCAGCTTCCTCGAAATGGGTTTTGGTGTAGTCGATGAATTGATCCGCACCCAACTCGGTCACGATGCCGGCATTGGGCGCCGAGGCGGTGGCGATGACGTGTGCGCCGCGTGCCTTGGCCAATTGCACCGCCAGACTGCCAACCCCACCAGCGGCGGCATGGATCAGCACGGTTTGCCCGGCTTGCAGTTGTGCGGCATCCACCAGCGATTGCCAAGCGGCCAGCCCGGACAGCGGTACGGCAGCAGCATGGATATGATCCAAGCGGGTCGGTTTGAGGGCGGCGTCGCTGGCTTTGACGGCAATGTATTCGGCATAGCCGCCATTGCGTTCAATGTCAGGTCGGGCGTACACCGCGTCGCCGACTTTGAATTCGGTCACACCAGAGCCGACTTCCACCACCTCGCCGGATACATCCCAGCCGAGAATAAGCGGCAGGGTGTGATGCATCGTGCCTTGCATATAGCCTTCACGGATCTTCCAGTCCACTGGATTGACCGCCGCCGCTCGCACCCGAATCAGCAGATCTTTGGGGTTCAGGGTAGGTCGCGGGATGTTTTCTTCGTAACACAGGACTTCAGGGCCACCATAGGCGTGAATACGTACCGCTTTCATCATCAGTTTTGCGCGAGAGACCCCGCCGTTCATGGCGGGGAGGGAAAGCGCACCGGGCAGCGCGCGGTCCGATAACCCGTCTCGCGACCTCCGTTTAGGTGGTGTGAATGGAATAGCCATAGCCA
>JACSSB010000346.1 GCA_014879435.1 Phycisphaerales bacterium | reverse complement strand
GGCCTGCTGGAATCAGCATGTATGGCCCTAGAAAGGGGTAATTGGCTAGCGGCCACCGCCTGGATCTATCTGGAAGCCGAAATGGGCCTGAAATCCCCATCATGGCCGACAGGATGGACCCTTCACCGGGAAAAAACGGCTGGGGCGGTGAGCTACCGGCTGGCACAGCGGGAGGAGTCGATCAAGCTTGGTTGCCTTGCCGCCGAGCTTTCCTGATAATCGGCACAACCATTGCGTCATCAGGAACTGCCCATGCCCGCCGTCGCCATTTATCCAGGCACCTTTGATCCCATCACCAACGGCCATGCCGACCTGATCGAACGCGGTGCCCGCATGTTCGAGCGGCTCATCGTTAGTATCGCCGCCAGCCCCAATAAACAGCCCCTGTTTTCACTGGAAGAACGGGTGGCGCTGGTGAACGAGGTGGTGTCGCATCTACCCCATGTCGAAGTGCGCGGCTTTGATATCCTGTTGGTTAATTTTGCCAAGAATATCGGCGCTAATGTCATTATGCGTGGGCTGCGGGCGGTGTCGGACTTTGAGTTCGAGTTTCAATTGGCCAGCATGAATCGCCGCCTGCATCCCCAGATCGAATCCATCTTCATGACTCCCGCTGAACAATACGGCTTTATTTCTTCTAGTCTGGTGCGCGAAGTGGCCAAGCTAGGTGGGAATATCGGGCCGTTCGTCCATCCCAAAGTGGAAGCAGCACTGGCGGCGAAATTCTCTGCGCGCCCTTAATCATTGAGTAAAATACTTGGAAATTACCCCTGGCCGTCCCGGTCAGGCAAACCCGAATCACATAAAATTCAGTCGGCGCTATGAGCCGACCCGCGACTTAAGACAGTAATGAAGAGGAACCTGCCATGGCACTGATGATTACCGATGAATGCATCAATTGTGACGTGTGCGAGCCTGAGTGCCCGAACGAAGCCATTTACCAAGGCGAAGAAATCTACGAGATCGATCCGAACCGCTGCACCCAGTGCGTGGGTCACTTCGATACACCGCAATGCATTGAAGTCTGCCCGGTAGATTGCATCCTTCCAGATCCAAGCCATGCCGAAACCAACGAGCAACTGCAAGCCAAGTACGAGAAACTGACCAGCGCAGCAGCTTGAGTGATCTTCTTATTGCAATACGGTTTACGGGTCTAAGCAAAAAATACGCTCAGACCCGCACATCTGATTTCAGTTAGCCCATTAGCGCAGGAAATTATCGCGCAACAATGAAGTCACTTCTTGGAAGCGACCGTCTAGAACCCCTTTAATACCGAAAAGCGCAGTCGAGGCCACCATTTTAGCTTCGATCTTAGGCGGCATCACCAATTCCATACGGTTCACTTTGACATCTAGCAAACACGGGCCTGAATCATCCAACCAACGACGCATCTCACCTTCCAGGTCATTAGCATTCTCTACCCGATAACCATTCAAGCCACAAGCGCGTGCAAGCTCTGCAAAGTTGGGATTTTGCAAGGATGTGAATGCATCCAACAAACCTTCGACACGTTGCTCCATTTCAACAAAGCCGAGCGAGCCATTATT
>JACSSB010000002.1 GCA_014879435.1 Phycisphaerales bacterium | reverse complement strand
ACCGGCAGATGATGGGTACTGGGCTGAAGATACTGCCCCAAGGTCAGCATCTCCACCTGATGGGCGCGCAGATCGCGCATGACCTCTTCGATCTCCTCCAGCGTCTCGCCCAATCCCAACATCAGTCCTGATTTGGTGGGAATGCGCGGATGCGCTTCTTTGAAGCGCTGCAGCAGGGTTAGTGAATACTGATAATCGGCACCAGGTCGAGCCTGTCGGTACAAACGCGGCACTGTTTCCAGATTGTGATTGAACACATCCGGCGGTTCCTGTCCCAAAATATCCAAAGCCACATCCATCCGTCCCCGGAAATCAGGAGTCAGAATTTCAATCACGATCTCCGGCCGGGCGGTACGCATCGCACGAATGCACGCAGCGAAGTGCGCCGCGCCGCCATCGCGTAAATCGTCGCGGTCCACCGAAGTCACGACCACGTACTTCAGTGCCATCGCTGCCACAGTACGCGCCAGATTTTCTGGCTCTTGCGGATCGAGCGGATTGGGTCGGCCGTGCCCCACGTCGCAGAACGGGCAACGCCGCGTGCAAATAGCTCCCATGATCATAAAGGTGGCTGTACCGTGCCCGAAACATTCACCAAGATTGGGGCAATTGGCCTCCTCGCACACTGTATGCAAGTGATTTTGCCGCAGGATCTGCTTGAGCCGCTGCACCTCCGGCGTACCGGGAAATGGGGCGCGAATCCAGGCCGGTTTGCGTGGACGCTGACTGGGATCGCTGGGTGCGATCTTGATCGGGATGCGGGCAACTTTATCCGCACCCCGCAGTTTTTCACCTTGTCGTGGCGCGGTTCCGGCGGTGGCGGGCTGAGCGGAAGCGGCCGGAGCAGGCGCAGTTTCGTCGGGTGCGGTGCGTTCAGACATGAGCTGTTCCTGGGAAGAGGGAGAATGAATTAATTGTTGAGGTTTCGACTCAACATTATGCCGTAGATTGCCTAGCAAATCCCGATTCGGATTATCTGGTGACCTTAGGATTTATTACTACTCGACATGGATATTTTGTATCTTTAATTGGTCAAATGCATCGAACTACAATCAGACAGAAAGGAGCACATGATGAGCGCAACGTTATACGAGCAACTCGGTGGTGCCGCAGCGGTGGAAGCAGCCGTCGATATTTTTTATCGCAAGGTTTTGAATGATGACAGTATTAGTCATTTTTTCGAGACAGTCGATATGGCAGCTCAACGTAACAAGCAGAAGGCCTTTCTCACCATGGTATTCGGTGGACCCAATCAGTATTCGGGCAAGGATATGCGCAGTGCCCATGCCCACTTGGTGAAACAAGGATTGAATGACGCGCACTTCGACGCCGTTGCTGGGCATCTGCAAGCGACCTTGCAGGATCTAAATGTGCCAGCGGGGTTGATCGATGAGGTCATCGCTATAGCGGCCAGTACGCGTGATGATGTCCTGAATCGTTGAGAGAAGCGGATTTCGGCATGCCGATCATTCGATTTAATGGCAACACCTACGAGTGCCCGGAAACGGAAACGGTGCTGCAGACGCTACTGGCGAGTGGGGTCGCGCTACCCCATTCCTGCAAGGCAGGCGTCTGCCATAC
>JACSSB010000135.1 GCA_014879435.1 Phycisphaerales bacterium | reverse complement strand
ACATCGTTCATGAAATCGAAGTTGCGGTCGATGGTGGTGCCATGCTTTTTCATCAACCGCGCCTGCATCTCCAGCGCTTTGAGTCGCTGGGTGGTCAGGGTGACGCCGGACACCGAACGGGTGAGGATTTGCAGATCGGCATCCGAGCCGACCACCTCACGCATTTTGTCCATACAAGTGAAGGGATCTTCGCCGGCATAGAAATAAGGAGCCTGATAGCGTGCGCCGCCGCCGAATTCGAAATGACGGATGCCCATACCGGCCGCCGCCTGCATCGCAGGCAGCACGTCATTCACGCGCACCTTGCCACCGAATACGCTTTGTAAGCCGTCACGGAAAGCAGTCAACATAACATGGATTTTTTTGGGGGTGGGTGCAAGGATCATGAGTGTATCTCTCTAATATTTATTTGATTTCTTCGATACGAGTGACGCGTGCGCCAGGAATAATAGCGTTTGCGGCGGTGGCGATGGCGACAGCGATAGCGGCGTCGGTTCCAGGCTGTGGAGCCGTGGTCGTGAATTTTTGTGCTTCTTTGTTGGGGTCACCGCGTTCTGGAAAGAGTTCGATCAACCCTCGCAGAGCGCCACTGAGTATGGTGAGGAGGATGAGTACAGCCGCGAAGGCGTTCAGGCAAATTACCAAAAGATTAGGTTCTTCCATATAGAGAGTCCTTAAGGTCATGCCAGAGATGGCGGGTGAGCGGGGAGCGATTCATGAACGTGGTAGAGAAACCGCAACCATGCTAACTGGACGCGGAAAAAAGCTATTGATCAAGATGGGTTTTTGCCTGAAATTCCACGCGGTTGGTACCGACGCTGCTTGGGCAGTCGTCGGATTCGTCCTTTGCAGATTGCAGGTCTTGATCATCATTTACGCTGTGCTCAGCCCGGAGTCAGAACTTACCGCACCTTCAACAGGAACAACAAGAGCGATAAGCTCAGAATGGATAGCAGAGTAGAAAGAAAAACCATTGAGATCGCAATGGGAATACCGATCTGATAGCGCTGGGCAAGTAGATAAGCGGTGACGCCCGATGGCAATGCTGCCATAAAGACCGCCACGTGAGTCCACAAGGGGTCCATCGTGAAAACCCAGGTTCCCAATATCCATACCAACAGAGGATGTATCAGCAGCTTGATGACCACCAGTATGGTGATTTCCATCCGGTCGCCGCTGATGCGGTGCTGGCGCAGATTTCCCCCCATAGCGAACAAGGCGCAGGGTGCAGCGGCGGTACCCAGGGCGGCGGCCATGCTGTCCAAGGCTTTTGGGACGGGAAAGTGAGACAGGCTGAATACAAAACCAGCAATCAATGCTGGAACCAACGGGTTGGCGATGAGCCCCTTGATAGCGTTCCAAGGGATTTCGCGTAATGCACCTTTGTGGCCACGGCCGATTTCGATGATCGTGGTCGCAGTGGGTAGCAGCAGCAGGGAATGAAAGCTCATCAGCAGAAACAGTGGTAGGGCCGCAGCATCACCAAAGGTCGTCAGTACCAGAGGAATGCCTACCATCGCAGTGTTAGAAAAAGCGGTGCCTAGGCCCAGAACACCCAATTCGTCCAGACGATGAGAAAATAAGCGGCCCACCGCCATTCCCAGACCAAAGACAATAAAAGCACCCATGTAATAAGAGGCCAGAAAGCCCCAGGGCATGGTGTCCGGTAAATCGGCGTGCGCCATGGAACGAAACAGCAACAAGGGAATGGCAAAGTTGAAAGCAAACAGCGATAGGCCACGATTAGCTGCCGCATCGAACAAACCCGCCCAGGCTGCGCCGTAGCCCAGCAGCAGCACGCCAAAGACCGGCAAAATGATATTAAGAACGATATCCATAAGTTGGAGCTTGGTACGGTATCAGGTGTTCAGAATTGTTATTATGTTATTGATATAAGATATCATACAACATGATGTCTTATTGAATTGCGTAGTGTGTATGATGATCTGAGTTGTTCTGTCCCTTCCTTTGTTAAAAGGGGAGTGAGCGCTTGCTGATGATCCAGTGGCGCGGGTTAAGGGAGAGATGTTTCAGCAACGTCGGCAACCCGGCGCAGTCGTTCGCGGCTGTTGGTCAGATGCATTCGCATGGCGGCGCGAGCGGCATCGGCATCTTGGCGAACAATCGCCGCGTAAATGTCTTCGTGTTCTTGATTGATCCGTTGCAGGTAAGACTCGTCCTGCGCTGGCGTCAATCGTGAGGTATCGAGACGGGTGCGGGGAATCAGCACGACACCGATCTGGTTGAAGATGTTTGCGAAGTAGCGATTTCCAGTGGCTTGACTGATCCGCCAGTGAAACTGGAAATCGGCCGATGCCGTATCGACTCCCGCGTCGATACCCGCTTGCAAGGTATTGAGTGCTTCCTGTATCGCCTGGAGCTGCGTACTAGTCCGGCGCGCGGCCGCTAGGCTGGCGGCCTCGGTCTCCAGGCTGATGCGTAATTCCATTAGCGCGATCACGTCGTGCAGCGTGCCCAGCGTACCCGGATCAAAGGGGAGTACCTGTTCTGGAGGTGTCGCCAGAACGAAGGTACCGACGCCATGGCGCGTTTCCACCAAACCCGCTGCCTGGAGCTGGGAGAGAGCCTCGCGTACTACGGTGCGACTCACACCTTGGTTTTCGATCAGTTCGGTTTCGGTGGGCAGCTTGTCGCCAGGGCGAAGCTGGCCGTCGCGGATCTGCTGGGTCAGATCGGCGGCAACGGTTTGGGCCAGATTACCGGAGCGCTTACGGGCACGGGATAAAGGAAGAGGGATCGCCATGGCTTCAGTCCAAAGAGGATGAAAGAAATCTTGCAAGAAGTATGGAAGAGATCTTGTAAGCCATGATGGCAGTCATTATACTTCATGGCAAGTCATATGATAACTGATGACTTACAACAAGAGTCGCGTTGTGGTTTAGGATTGAGTTTCCGCCTCGCCGACACTAGGTGTTGCACAACACCGTGCCGACTTGATCGGATCTCCTCCAGAAATTACCTGACTCGCGACAGATAATTGTTTTTGAGGAGGAAATTTCGATGACTATGGCTAAAAACCCGAGTGCCACCGGGGTAGGGGCGCCGCAATCCCGCGTTCGCTACCTTATCCTCTTTATGCTGTTTGCGATCACGACCATCAACTACGCGGATCGCGCCACCATTTCCATCGCCGGTCCAGAAATCGTCAAAGCATTGGGCTTAACCCCTGTACAAATGGGCTACATTTTCTCGGCCTTCGCCTGGTCCTATGTCATCGCCCAATTACCCGGTGGCTGGTTGCTGGATCGCTTCGGTTCGAGGATCACCTATTTTTTCAGCATCTTCTTCTGGTCGCTCTTCACCGTATTGCAAGGTACGGTCGGTTTCCTCGCGGGTGGGGCTGCAGTGGCCATGCTGTTCGCCTTGCGCCTGCTGGTGGGCTTGTCTGAAGCGCCGTCCTTTCCGGGCAATAGCCGGATTACCTCTGCTTGGTTCCCAGCCTCCGAACGTGGCCTAGCGGCAGCGTTGTTCAATGCGGCACAGTATTTCGCCACCGTGTTATTTGCCCCCATCATGGGGTGGCTGGTACATACTTATGGCTGGCAGAGCGTGTTTTATTGCATGGGCGGCCTGGGTATTGTGATGGCCTTTGTCTGGTTGCAGACGGTTTATCCGCCCAATAACCATCCACGTATCAGCCAAAGCGAATACAACTACATCAAGGAAGGTGGTGCGCTGGTTGATATGGATAGCGCCAAAGGCACCACCACCGCTGCACCCAAGGCTCAGGTCGATACCTTAGCCTGTATCAAGGAATTGCTGGGGAATCGCATGTTGCTGGGGGTTTATATCGCCCAGTACTGCATCACCACGCTGACCTACTTTTTCCTGACTTGGTTTCCAGTCTACCTGGTGCAGGAACGGGGTATGACAATCCTGAAAGCGGGATTCGTGGCATCCATTCCAGCGATTGCAGGATTTCTTGGTGGTGTGACCGGTGGCTTTTTATCGGATCGCATGATCAAGGCGGGCTATTCGATCTCTGTCGCTCGTAAGACACCGATTGTGTTGGGCATGCTCTGTGCGACCTCCATGATCCTGTGTAACTACATCGAAACCGATATGTTGGTGGTGGCGATCATGGCGCTCTCTTTCTTCGGTAAAGGTGTTGGCGCGCTGGGTTGGGCGGTGGTCTCCGATACCTCTCCCAAGGAAGCGGGTGGCCTGAGCGGTGGTTTGTTCAATACCTTCGGCAACATCGCGGGCATCACCACGCCGATCATCATTGGCTATATCCTTCAGGCCACCGGTCATTTCAGCATGGCGTTGGTCTTCGTCGGTGCTAATGCGCTGGGCGCCATCTTCTGCTATCTGGTCGTCGTCGGTGAAATCAAGCGGGTGACGTTGACCAAATCCGTCCACACCAGCTCTGAACTCGCCAGTCCAGCACCTGCGGCCTAAGCCGCGAGCGGATGCGGTCGGATCGATTCATCGCCGACCGTACCGCAATCTCCCCTCATAAGCGAATCGAATCCAATCGTTACAAATCACCGAGGAGCAACCCCATGGCTACTTCATACATCAGCGGCGCACCCACCATTACCGAACTGCAGGTGATTCCCGTCGCCGGTCAGGACAGCATGGAACTCAATCTCTCTGGTGCCCACGGTCCGTTCTTCACCCGCAATATCGTGATCATCAAAGACAGCGCCGGTAACACCGGTCTGGGCGAAGTCCCTGGCGGTGAGAAAATTCGCCAAACTATCGATGATGCGCGGCCAATGATCGTTGGTAAGACGCTCGGCGAGTACAACAACATCCTCAACGCCATGCGTGCTGCTTTTGCCGACCGCGATGCGGGTGGCCGTGGACTGCAAACCTTCGACTTGCGCACGACGATCCATGCGGTGACGGCGGTGGAATCAGCACTGCTCGATCTACTGGGCCAGTTCATGAACGTGCCGGTCGCTGCATTGCTCGGCGAGGGCATGCAGCGCGAAGCCGTAGAAATTCTGGGTTACCTGTTCTACATCGGCGACCGTAAGAAAACCAATCTGAATTACCGCAGTGAAGAAAACGCCGACAAGGCTTGGTTCCGGCTGCGTAACGAAGAAGCGTTGACCCCTGAATCCATCGTGCGCCTCGCTGAGGCGACGCACGAGCTCTACGGTTTCAACGACTTCAAATTAAAAGGTGGCGTGCTGGCGGGTGAGGAGGAAATGGAAGCCATCATCGCCCTGCACGAACGTTTCCCGCAGGCGCGCATCACCCTCGATCCGAACGGTGCTTGGTCGCTGGCCGAGGCCATACGCCTGTGCCGTGACAAGCACGGCATCCTCGCTTATGCCGAAGATCCGACCGGTGCCGAAGCGGGCTTCTCCGGCCGCGAGGTGATGGCTGAGTTCCGCCGTGCCACCGGGCTACCGACCGCGACCAACATGATCGCCACTGACTGGCGGCAGATGGCGCATTCGATCCAGTTGCAATCGGTCGATATTCCGCTGGCCGATCCGCATTTCTGGACCATGCAAGGCTCGGTGCGTGTCGCGCAATTGTGCGACATGTTCGGCCTGACCTGGGGTTCGCATTCGAACAATCACTTTGATATCTCCCTGGCGATGTTCACCCATGTGGGTGCGGCGGCACCGGGCAAAGTGACCGCCATCGATACCCACTGGATTTGGCAGGATGGTCAGCGCTTGACCAAGGAGCCGTACCTAATCCGAGATGGCTTGATTCGTGTACCGAGCAAGCCGGGTTTGGGCCTGGAAATCGATATGGTTGAGGTAGAGAAAGCGCATCAGGCGTATAAGAACATGGGCCTGGGTGCACGGGACGATGCGGTCGCCATGCAGTTTTTGATCCCAGGTTGGGCCTTTAATAACAAGCAACCTTGCTTGGTGCGCTGAGAGAAAGGAGGAGATCATGAGTACCCCTTATACCGCCATTCCGAACACCTTCCGCCAGAACCTCATCGCCTGCAAGCCGCAGATCGGCTGCTGGTGCTCGCTGGGGAGTCCGATCACCACCGAAATTCTGGGTCTGGCTGGCTTTGACTGGATATTGCTCGATGGCGAGCATGCCCCGAATGATGTGCTGTCCTTTATCCCGCAATTGATGGCACTCAAGGATAGCCCCAGTGCGCCGGTGGTGCGTCCGCAATGGAACGATACGGTCGTCATCAAGCGCTTGCTGGATTCCGGTTTCTACAATTTCTTGGTGCCGTTCATCGACTCGGCAGACGATGCCCGCCGCGCTGTGGCCGCTACCCGTTACCCACCGAAGGGCGTGCGCGGCGTATCAGTGGGCCATCGCAGCAATATGTTTGGTACGGTCAAGGACTACTTCAAGCAGGTCAACGACAACATCAGCATCCTGGCGCAAATCGAAAGCCGCACTGCGGTCGCCAATATCGATGAAATCTGTGGGGTCGATGGCATCGACTGTGTCTTTGTCGGTCCTTCGGATCTAGCCGCCGGTTATGGGCAACTCGGCAACCCGAATGATCCAGAAGTGCAGGCGGCCATTGCCCACGTTTTTGCTCGCGCCAAGGCGAACGGCAAGGCAGCCGGTATTCTCGCGCCGGTCGAGGCCGATGCCCGACGCTATCTGGAATTGGGGGCGACGGTTGTCGCCGTCGGTAGCGATCTCGGCGTGTTCCGCAGCGCTACGCAGGCTCTGCACGACCGGTATTTATAAAGCTCTAGACGCCTTGCGCTCGGCATGCCGTCGAGGCGCAAGGTTAGCTCGAAATAAAAACTATCATAGGAGCTATGGTGATGAATGAGAAAAACGAGCCCAACGGAATGCGGCGGCGCGATGTTTTGAAATCTGCTTTGGTACTGTCAGCGGGAGCTGTTATGAGTCGCGTGGGTATAGCGGAGGAGTGGGAACCTTCACTGCGCTATCCAGACCCGGCCATTGAGGTGCTGGACCCGAGCTTTAGCAAATATCGGTTATTCAATGCCAGCGTGGAACGGCTCGCCACTGGATTTCGTTGGTTGGAAGGCCCGGTCTGGTTCGGTGATGGACGTTATCTGCTGGCCAGTGATATCGCCAATAATCGGATCATTCGCTGGGATGAAATTACTGGACGGGCCGATACGTGGCGTACACCTGCCAATTATTCCAACGGCAATACCCGTGATCGGCAAGGTCGATTGGTCACCTGCGAAGGTGCCGTCGGGCGACGGGTTACCCGAACCGAATACAACGGTTCGATCACCGTGCTCGCTGATAACTATCAGGGCAAGCGTTTTAACTCACCCAACGATGTGGTGTGCGCGGCGGATGGCTCGATCTGGTTCACCGATCCACCGTTCCAGCTCAGCAACAATTATGAAGGGCGTATCTCCGAGCCGGAATTGCCGCATGGCGTCTATCGCATCAACGCCAGCGACGGCAAGGTCGTGCAGGTGCTCGACAACATCGCCGGTCCCAATGGCCTGTGCTTCTCGCCGGATGGCAAGAAATTGTATCTGGTGGAAGGTCGCGCCAAACCCAATCGTCTGGTGTGGGCCTTCGACGTGAGTGCGGATGGCCAGTTGAGCAACAAAACCAAATTGATCGAGGCGCAAAATTACGGCGCACTGGACGGAATCAAGTGTGATATCGACGGCAATCTGTGGGCCGGCTGGGGAAGTAGCGGCGCCCCAGAGGGCAAGCCCGAAGATCTGGATGGGGTGATGGTATTCAACTCCGCCGGTCAGCCGATCGGCCACATTCGCCTGCCGGAACGCTGCGCCAATCTCTGTTTTGGTGGAGCGGATGGGAACCGCTTGTTCATGGCCAGTAGCCATTCGTTGTACGCCTTATACGTGAATACCCAGGGAGCCGGTTTGGTCTGACGGGGGTAATCATTCACCTCCCCCCTTTACCCCCCTTTGCTAAAGGGGGGAATTGAACGGTTACTGATGGGGCAAGCTTAAGCATCGTTTTTATTGACTGAATACGAGGAGATCAGTAATGAAAGTAGGTTTTATTGGTTTAGGCATTATGGGTGCTCCGATGGCGGAGCGACTGATTAACGGTGGTCACGAGCTATTTCTGAACACCATCGGCGATGTCCCTGCCGCATTACTGCAGGCGGGCGGTAAAGCCTGTGGAAGCGGCAAGGAAGTTGCGCAAAACGCCGAGATCATCATCACTATGGTGCCGGATACCCCGCAAGTTGCCGAAGTGTTGTTCAGCGAAAACGGTGTTGCCGATGGCTTGAGCGCAGGCAAGATCGTGGTGGATATGAGTTCGATTTCGCCTATCGAAACCAAAGAATTCGCCAAGAAAGTCAACGCTCTGGGTTGTGAGTATCTGGATGCGCCGGTTTCCGGTGGCGAGGTTGGAGCCAAGGCGGGCACCTTGTCGATCATGGTCGGTGGTCCGCAGTCGGCCTTCGATAAGGTCAAGCCGCTGTTTGAGTTGATGGGCAAGAACATCACTCTGGTCGGTGGCAATGGTGATGGCCAAACCGCCAAGGTGGCCAATCAGATTATCGTGGCGCTGAATATCGAAGCGGTGGGTGAGGCATTGTTGTTCGCCTCCAAGGCCGGTGCCGATCCAGAAAAGGTACGGCAAGCGCTGATGGGTGGCTTTGCCTCTTCCAAGATTTTGGAAGTACACGGCGAGCGGATGATCAAGCGCACCTTTAATCCTGGTTTCCGCATCAGCCTGCATCAAAAGGATCTGAACCTAGCGCTTTCCACCGCTCGGGCAATCGGTGTCAGTCTGCCCAATACCGCCACCGCGCAAGAACTGTTCAATGCCTGTGCGGCCAATGGTGGCTCGGCCTGGGATCACTCGGCGTTGGTGCGTGCCTTGGAAATCCTTGCCAATCACCAAGTTGCCGGTAAGTAACACACCGGTCGCCGAGGGTCATCGGATCACTCTGTGGGTGGTCCGAGTATCCCAAGGGAATGCCCAAACTGTGTTGTCGAGTTTCGTGGGCATGGGGCCATCGTCATGGTGGTCCAGCGATCCTAGGGATGTTGGATAACGCCTCGGTCGCCGTGGATTATGAGTGGACCATTGTTGGTTCGCTCGCCAGATTGCCACCGAGCAGGAATCATCGACATGAGTCATTCACAGCATTTTGATCCGAAGCGTTTATTGCGCGACATGTTTGATGCCGCCGTTGCCGCCGCGCAGCCCTCGCGCTGCGTACCGCCGTATTTACCATCACCGCCCAAAGGCCGTTTGGTGGTGATCGGTGCGGGTAAAGCTTCAGCAGCGATGGCCCAGGCCGTGGAGGAGCACTGGCAGGGAGATCTGACGGGATTAGTGGTCACCCGCTATGGTTATGCCGTCCCTTGTAAGCGGATCGCCATCGTCGAAGCCGCCCACCCGGTACCGGATGCCGCTGGAGAAGCGGCGGCGCGGCGAATGTTGGAACGAGTCAGCGGCCTGAGTCCAGACGATGTGGTGCTGTGTCTGATCTCTGGAGGTGGCTCGGCCTTGCTGCCACTACCGGGGGAAGGACTCACCCTAGCCGACAAGCAAGCGGTCAATCGGGCATTGCTCAACAGTGGCGCGACGATCTCGGAAATGAACTGCGTGCGTCGCCATCTCTCGGCGATCAAAGGCGGACGGCTGGCGGCGGCCTGCCATCCGGCGCGGGTCATCAGCCTGCTGATTTCCGATGTGCCGGGGGACAATCCGATGGACATCGCCTCTGGCCCCACTGTCGCCGATCCCACCACCTGCGCCGATGCGCTGGCTATTGCGAAGCGCTACGGCATCGACTTGCCCCTCGCCGCCCGCACGCTACTCGACAGTGGCGCGGGCGAAACCATCAAACCGGGTGATCCACGCCTGGCCGGTAATGAGATCCATCTGGTCGCCACTCCACAAATGGCGCTGGAGGCGGCGGCTGCCGTCGCCGAAGTCCAAAACATCCCCGTGCACATCCTTGGCGACAGTCTGGAAGGCGAAGCGCGTGATGTCGGCACCGTCATGGCGGGGATTGCCCAACAAGTCGCCGGACGCGGCCAACCCTTCCCCACACCCTGTGTACTGCTCTCCGGTGGCGAAACCACC
>JACSSB010000393.1 GCA_014879435.1 Phycisphaerales bacterium | reverse complement strand
CGTTGCGCACCACTAGATGGCGGGTTTCGTTGGGCTTGCCAAGGAGATGAAACACCACCGTATCTGGCGTCATATCGAAGTAGAAATACACCTCCATCCGCCGCTCGTGGGTATGACAGGGCATGGTGTTCCAAACGCTGCCCTCCTCCAGCACGGTCATGCCCATGGTCAGTTGGCAGGATTTGACGACCTCGGGCACGATGAATTTATAAATCGTGCGGCGATTACTGGTACTCGTTTGCCCCAAGGTGGTGGGCGATGCCTGTTCGAGACTGATCTTGCGGTGTGGAAAAGTGCAATGCGCCGGTGCGCTGTTGAGATAAAGCTTGGCAGGATGCTCGGGATCGACACTGCGAAAATTGAGTTCCCTGGCACCCGCACCGATGTATAGCGCCTCGCGTGATTCCACTTCGAAACTTTCACCATCCACCTGAATTTGGGCCGGGCCGCCAATATTGATCAAACCCAGCTCGCGCCGGGCCAGAAAATATTCCGCGCCGATCTGTTTGGCGATGTCGGCATCGAAGGCTATGGATCGGTGTACTGGCATTGCCCCCCCGACGATGATCCGATCCACATGGCTGTAGGTGAGCGTCATCTGATCGGGAACGAATAAATCCTCGACCAGAAATTCACGGCGCAAAGCTGCCGTATCGAGGCTCTTGAAGTGCTCACCATGGAGCGCTTGTCTAACATCCATTACGCTTCTCCTGAAAGCCACAATTGAGCGCAAAAATTTTTTGAAACAACGTTTACAATTATCAATACTATATTCTATATTGAAAAAACACACCGGAATTATTAGATAATTTTTCGATGCTCCCGGACTTGAAGCGAAGGTAAGGCACGATGGAAGAACATTTTTTTGAAGATGCGCAGCATCCATGGATCGATGTCGAACCGGGAGTCCGCCGCAAGATCATCGGCCACACCCCTAATCTGCTCGCCGCGATGGTGCGGTTTGAACAAAACGCGGTGGGCGCCGTACACGGACACGAGGCACACGAGCAAATCGCCTATGTGTTAGCCGGGGCTTTCGAGGTGGAAGTGGAAGGCGAAAAGCGCATTTTGCGGAAAGGGGATGCCTTCGTAGTACCCCGGAACACCCAACACGGCGTGGTGGCACTCGAACCGGACAGCCGATTGCTCGACATGTTTTCCCCGCGACGGGACGACTTTATTTAGCTAGCAAAAGAGGTCATTTATGCGCGTACTCAATCGTTCCACGCTGCCTGGCTTGTCGGCACCTGCCGGAACCACATCCCTAGGGGCGCTGCAAATCGGCGATGGCAATTTTCTGCGTGGTTTCGCCGATTGGATGATCGACATCGCCAACGAAGCGGGGGTGCTGGATCTGGCGGTGACGCTGGTGCCACCGCTGCCCACCAATATTGTCGAAGCGCTCAATGCCCAGGAAGGTTTATTTACCGTTCTGACACGCGGCCTACAAAATGGCGCACCGACCACGGCACGACGGATCGTGCGCTGTGTTACAAAAGGTGTTGATCCCTATCGCGATCCCGCGCCGCTGTTTGCCTACGCCTGCGATCCCAAAACCCGCTTCGTGATCTCCAACACCACCGAAGCCGGTATCGTCTATCGCGAACAAGCCCAACCCGCTCCCGGCACATGGCCACCGAGCTTCCCCGCTCAGGTCACGGCACTGTTGCTAGCCCGCTTTCAGGCGCTGGGTGGCCGACCCGACAGCGGTTTGATATTTCTGCCTTGCGAACTGATCGAAGCGAACGGCACCACCCTGCGCGAGATCGTGCTACGGCATGCGCGTGACTGGGCATCGCCAACGACATTCGGCGATTGGATCGCACGCGACAATATCTTCCTCAATACCCTAGTGGATCGCATCGTGCCGGGTTACCCGGCAACCGAGGCTGACACTCTGTGTGCCGAGTTTGGTTACAGCGATAAGCTGCTGGTAGCTACCGAGCCCTTCCATTTGTGGGTGATCGAAGGCTCCAGCAATCTAGCCAAGCAGTTTCCGCTGCACAACGCTGGCCTCAACGTGGTGTGGACCGAGGATCTGCAACCTTACCGCACTCGCAAAGTACGCATCCTCAATGGCGCGCACACCGCCAGCGTCCTGGCGGCGTTTTGCGGCGGACTCGATACCGTCGGCGAAATGATGAATGACCCGGTGGTCTCACCCTTCCTGCGGCGGGTGGTGTTCGACGAGATCGTCCCTTTCGTCCCTCTGCCCGATGCCGAACGCCGCGATTACGCCGAAAGCGTGCTGGAGCGCTTCGCCAATCCGTATATCCGTCACGAACTGCTGTCGATCTCGCTCAATTCGGTCTCGAAATGGACAGTGCGGGTACTACCTTCGGTGCTGGACTATGCGCGTAAGCATGGGCGGGCACCGGCGGGATTGGCCTTTTCGCTGGCCGCTTTACTGCGCTTCTATAACGGCCGCTTCGATGAAAAAGGCGAATTCGTCGGCCAGCGCGATGCAAGTAGTTATCCCATTCGCGACAACCGCGAGGTGCTGGATATTTTCGATGCCGCTTGGCGTAACCCCGCCCACAACCGCTTGGCCGACGCGGTTCCGACCCTACTCGCCGACACCCGTCTGTGGGGTATGGATCTACAAACGGTACCGGAACTCGCGCCCCAAGTCGCGCAGGCGCTCGACCGGATCGAGACACTGGGCATGTTCCCAGCGTTGAAAGAACAGTTCGCCGCTTAATTCCTTCTACTCATCCACTGGGAGGCCGTCATGCCATCACCTCGTCGGATTGCGCTGTTTGGCGAATGCATGATCGAGTTGCGCGGCCAGACCTTTGGCGCGATGCAGCAGGGTCTGGGTGGCGATACGCTAAATACCGCCATCTATCTGGCCCGGCTGTGCCGCGATCAGGATATCCAAGTGGCCTACGCCACCGCGTTAGGCACTGATCCCTTCAGTGCGCATATGGAAGCCACCTGGCAGAACGAGGGTATCGACATCGCGTTGGTCAGCCGGATCGAGAACCGTCTGCCCGGCCTGTACACCATCCAGGTCGATGCGGCGGGCGAACGGCATTTCTCTTACTGGCGCGACACCAGCGCGGTGCGCGCTTATTTCGAGACGGCCCATACGCCGCTGGAGGATGCGGCGGATACGCTGGCGGCGTTGTATCTGAGCGGTATCAGCTTGGCGATCCTGCCAGACAAAGGCCGCGAGCGGCTATTTAGCACCATGGCACGGGTACGCGCCAACGGCGGGTGGGTCGTGTTCGACAACAATTTTCGCCCACGGCTGTGGTCAAGCCCAGCCGAGGCGCGGGCGGCCCATGATCAGGCTTATAGCCTGAGCAATATCGTGCTGATCACCCTGGACGATGAGATGGCGCTGCGCGGCGAAACCGTGAGCGAGCGGGCGCTGGCCGCTGCCTTTGCGCTCAAGGCGCCAGAAGTCGTGGTCAAGCGCGGCACTCAACCGACCTTGGTCCGCGTCGCCGGAACGCCGCCTGCATCGGTGCCGGTCGAACCGGTCTCGCATGTCGTTGATACCACGGCGGCGGGCGATTCCTTTGCCGGGGCTTATCTGGCGATGCGACTGAGCGGAAGCGATCCGACCACTGCTGCCCGTGCCGCCAATCGTCTGGCCGCAGTCGTCATTCAGCATCCCGGTGCCATTATCCCCAGCGAGTTCATGCCCACCTCGGCCACGCTGCTGGCTACAGAAACCTTAGCTCATACCACTACCACAGCCCCTACTTAAAAAAAGATCTGCGCAAGGAGAATACCCCGTGAAAATGTCTTTCCGCTGGTATGGCGATTCCGACCCGGTATCGCTGAAATACATCCGCCAGATTCCCGGCGTGGAACAGATCGTCTCAGCGGTCTACGACGTAGCGGTGGGTGAAGTCTGGCCCATCGAAAACATTAAAGCGCTCAAGGCCAAGATCGAATCCCACGGCTTGCGCTTTGAGGTGGTGGAAAGCGTGCCGGTCCACGAAGACATCAAACTCGGCAAGCCCACGCGTGATCGCTTGATCGCCAATTACAACCAGACTCTGCGCCATCTGGCTGCTTGCGACATCCAAGTGGTCTGCTACAACTTCATGCCGGTATTCGACTGGACCCGCACCACGCTGGAAAAGGAATTACCGGACGGCTCCAAAACCCTGGGTTTTGACGTAAAGACCGTCAATCAGATCGATCCCTCGGAAGGCATTCAGTTACCGGGATGGGACACCAGCTATCAGCCGGAGGAACTCAAGGCGCTGCTGGCCGAATACGCCCAGGTCGATGAAGAGAAACTGTGGAGTCATCTCGAATACTTTCTGCATCTAGTAATCCCGGTCGCAACCGAAGTTGGCATCAAGATGGCGATGCATCCAGACGATCCACCCCGCCCCATCTTCGGCCTGCCCCGCATCGTCAAGAACCGGGAAGACCTCAACCGCCTGCTCGCTATCGAAGACACTCTCGCCAACGGCCTAACCCTGTGCTCCGGCTCTTTGGGTGCGAGCTGCCAAAACGACATCGCCGCCATGGTGCGCGAATTCGCTGGTAAAGGCCGCATCCATTTTGCGCATCTGCGCAATGTCAAGAACGACGAATCCGGCGATTTCTATGAAACCGGCCACCGTTCCGAAGACGGTTCGCTCGATATGGCGGAAATCGTCCGCGCCTACTATGAAGCGGGCTTTAGCGGCTATGCCCGCCCGGATCATGGTCGGATGATCTGGGGCGAAACCGGCAAGCCCGGTTATGGCCTCTACGACCGGGCATTGGGCGCGATGTATCTGAATGGTCTGTGGGAAGGCATCGCCAAAGCCAAAGAGCACCTCTTAGATTGGGGAAAGTAATGAAACTGCCTTTCAAAATCGACCTGAACGACAAGGTGGCCGTAGTCACCGGTGGTGGTGGGGTGTTGTGCGCCGAATTCGCGATGGCGCTGGCAGCGAACGGCGCCAAGGTTGCGGTGTTGGATCTCAACGCTGAAGCGGCACAGAAAACGGCGGCGCAGATCCAGGAAATCGGTGCGACCGCCATCGGTATCGGCGCTAACGTCTTGGAGCGGCCCTCGCTACAAGCCGCCGCTGATCAGGTATTGGCCGCACTCGGTCCCTGCGATCTCCTACTCAATGGTGCTGGTGGCAACCATCCCAAAGGCACTACCACCAAGGAATGGCTGGAGGTAGATGATCTGAGCGATTCGTCTTTGATCACCTTTTTTGAGCTAGATCCCAAGGGCGTCGAGTTCGTCTTCAACCTAAATTTCCTAGGCACGCTGCTGCCCACCCAGATTTTCGCCCGGCAGATGATTGGCCGTACCGGTTGCTCGATCATCAATGTTTCGTCGATGAATGCCTTTTGCCCGTTGACCAAGATCCCGGCCTACAGCGGGGCCAAGGCGGCAGTCAGCAACTTTACCCAGTGGCTGGCCGTGCACTTCTCAAAGGTCGGTATCCGCGTCAACGCGCTGGCACCCGGTTTCTTCCTGACCGCGCAAAACCAGCGGTTACTCGTTGATGAAAGCACGGGCGAATTCACGCCTCGCGCCCGAAAAATCATCGACCACACCCCCATGGGTCGCTTCGGCGAATCCCATGAACTCGTGGGTACTCTGCTGTGGCTGGCCTGCGAGGCAGCCTCAGGCTTCGTCAACGGGGTGGTCGTGCCAGTCGATGGTGGATTTTCCGCCTATTCCGGCGTGTGATTTTTCATCCATGATTTTTAACCCGTAATAACAATGCTTTAACCATCAATAAACGCCAAGGAGAACACTATGCTTCGTCGTCAATTCATTTCCCGCCTCGGTATGGCTGCTTGCGCTGCCAGCTTGCTGGTTGCGCCGCTTCTCGCCCAGAGCGCAACCACTTTAAAAGCTGCTGACGTTCATCCCAAGGGCTATCCCAACGTGGTGGCTGTCGAACACCTCGGCCAAAAACTGGAGAAAGCCACCGATGGCCGCCTAAAGGTGCGGATGTTTGCAGGTGGTGTGCTCGGCGATGAGAAAACCATGATCGAGCAGACACAGATCGGCGCGATCCAGCTTTATCGAGTTTCAGTAGGTGGACTAAGCGTGGTCGTTCCTGAAGTCAACGCCTTCAGCCTGCCTTATATCTTCCGCGACCAAGATCACATGCGCAAAGTGATCGATGGGCCGGTCGGTCAGGAAATGCTCGACAAGATCACCAATAATCCAGCCTCAAAATTAGTTGGGCTGGCGTGGATGGACAGCGGCAGCCGCAATGTCTACGCCAAGAAAGCGATCAGGACCCCAGCCGATCTCAAAGGGCTGAAAATTCGGATGCAAGGCAATCCGCTATTCGTCGATACCATGAACGCGATGGGCGGCAACGCCATCTCTATGCCCTTCGGCGAACTTTACACCGCGCTACAAACCGGTGTGGTGGACGGTGCGGAAAACAATGAACCCAGCTACTACAGCCAAAACCACTACACGGTAGCCAATGTTTTCTCGCGCACCCATCACCTGATCATCCCTGAAATCCTCGTGTTCTCTAAAACCGCATGGGACAAACTCAGCAAGGAAGATCAGGATCTGATCAAGAAACTGGCCCGCGAGGCGCAGATGGAGCAGCGTGAGCTTTGGAACAAGAGCGTTGCCGACGATACCGCCAAGCTCAAGGAGAAAGGCGTGACTTTCGTCGATGATGTGGACGTCAAGGCATTTATCGACGCCACCGCTCCAGTACGCGAGAAATACGGCGCGCCTTACGCCGATATAGTCAAGAAAATTCAGGCTATCGAATAACGACGGCACTGACTGGTGGTCCGCTTCCCTTGTGGGAGAAAGAGGGCGCGAACCACCGTTTCAGACCTGCTTATAAGGATTTTCCTATGGTCGAGAAATACATGCGATTTCTGGATGGGGTGTATCTGGCCTGTATCTGGATTTCGGGGATTGCTCTGTTTGTGATGACCATCGTCATTCCCTGGGGCGTGGTCAACCGCTATGTACTGGGCACCGGATCGAGTTGGCCGGAACCGATGGCTATTTTGTGCATGGTGCTATTCACCTTTATCGGGGCCGCTGCCAGTTACCGCGCCAATGCCCACATCTCGGTGACCATGTTCACCGACCGCGTGCCGAAATCCTGGCTACCCGCACTACGTTGGATCGTCGATATCCTGATGGCTTTGCTGGCGGTCTTCATCATGATCTGGGGCTTCAAGCTGTGTGCAGACACCTGGCACCAATCGGTGTCCGAGTTCCCGGTTTTGATGGTCGGCTACACCTATCTGCCGTTGCCGATTGGCAGCCTGCTGACACTGCTATTTGTCATCGAACGTATGCTCGCTGGCCCTCAGAACGAACGCGAAGTGGTCGCATTCGGTCAGGAAGCCGACCCCACCATCGAGGCGAAGGAGGTACTCTAATGGACGCATTGGTCTTGCTCGGTAGTATGGCCATCCTGGTCGCAATCGGGGTACCGGTCGCTTACGCCTTGGGTATTTCCACTATCATCGGTGCCATCTGGATCGAATTGCCGCTCGATGCGGTAATGATCCAGATCGCCAGTGGCGTCAACAAGTTTTCACTGCTGGCTATTCCCTTCTTCGTGCTGGCCGGTGCGATCATGGCCGAGGGCGGCATGGCGCAACGTCTGGTATCGCTTGCGGCGGTATTGGTCGGTTTTATTCGCGGCGGTCTGTCGCTGGTCAATATCCTGGCCTCGACCTTCTTCGGTGCGATCTCCGGTTCTTCAGTCGCCGATACTGCATCGGTAGGCTCGGTGCTGATTCCCGAAATGGAGAGAAAGGGCTATCCCCGCCCCTTTGCCACCGCCGTCACCGTTGCTGGTTCGGTACAAGCCATTCTGATTCCACCCAGCCATAACGCTGTGATCTATTCGCTGGCTGCCGGTGGTTCAGTCTCCATCGCCAGCCTATTCGTGGCGGGCGTGGTGCCGGGTCTGCTGTTGGGCCTGACGGTTGCGGCACTTTGCCTGTTCACCGCGCATAAGAAGAATTACCCCAAAGGCGAAAAGATCCCGTTTGAGCAAGCGGTGAAAATCGCCATCGATGCCTCATGGGGTCTGCTGACCATGGTGATCATTCTCGGCGGTATTCTCTCCGGCATTTTCACCGCCACCGAATCGGCCTCCATCGCCTGCGTCTGGGCTTTCTTCGTCACCATGTTTATCTACCGCGACTACAAATGGCGCGATCTGCCGAAACTGGTACATCGCACGGTCAAGACCGTCACCATCGTCATGATCCTGATCGGTTTTGCCGCCAGCTTCGGTTACATCATGACGCTGATGTCCTTGCCAGATCGGATCACGGAATTGTTCACCTCGATCTCCGATAACAAGTACGTGATCCTGCTCTCGATCAACATCATGCTGCTGCTACTCGGCACCCTGATGGATATGGCTCCACTGATCCTGATCCTCACCCCCATCCTGTTGCCGGTGGTGCAGAACCTGGGGATCGATCCGGTGCATTTCGGCATGATCATGATGGTGAACTTAGGTATGGGCCTGATCACCCCACCGATTGGTTCGGTACTGTTCGTCGGCAGCGCAGTGGCCAAGATTCCGATAGAAACGGTAGTTAAAGCGCTCTTCCCGTTCTTCATCGCGCTGTTCCTGGTGTTGATGGCGGTGACTTACATCCCTGCCCTCTCCTTGTGGCTACCCAGCCTATTTGGACTTTGAGTCTCCAGCCAGAACACATTCGTTCGCTCTTAATTCACCCGCCGCAGCGGCGGCGGGTATTCGCCCAATCGGAGAACCCCATGGCCAAGCCGTTCATGGACGAGGATTTTCTCCTCGAAACCCCAACCGCCCGTACCCTCTATCACGAATACGCCGCACCGCAACCGATCCTTGATTATCACTGCCATCTCCCCCCGGCGGAGATCGCCCAGAATAAGCAGTTCCGTAACATCACCGAAATCTGGCTGGGTGGCGATCATTACAAATGGCGTTTCATGCGCTCCTCTGGCGTCAGCGAAGATTTCATGACCGGGGATCAACCCGATCAGGAGAAATTCCGCCGCTTTTGCCAAGTACTACCGTTGGGTATCGGTAATCCGCTCTATCACTGGTGCCACCTTGAACTACGCCGTTTCTTCGGTATCGACACCGTGATCAGCGGCGAAACCGCCGATGCGTTGTGGGAAGCCTGCAACGCCAAACTCAAACAACCCGAGATGTTCGCACGCGGCTTGATGCAGGGTGCCAACGTACGGGCAGTGTGCACCACCGACGATCCCATCGACGATCTGGCCAATCACGAACGCATCGCCGCCGATACCAGTTTCAAGATCAAGGTATTACCGGCGTTCCGCCCTGATCGTTCCTTCAACATCGACCGTGCCGAATTCGTCGAATACATCCCCAAGTTGGCCGCTGCTTCCGGTGTCCAGATCCAGCGTTTCGACGATGTACGCAAGGCGCTGAGTGCCCGCATGGACTTTTTCGCCCAACGCGGCTGTCGGGTCTCGGATCATGGTGTAGACGTGACTTTCTTTGCCGAAGCGACGGATACCGAACTCGACGCCATTCTGAGTCGGCGTTTGAGTGGCGAAGCGCTGACTGCCAAGGAAGAGGACCAATACAAGACCGCTGTACTGCTGCACTTGGGTCGCGAATACGCAAAACGCGACTGGGCGATGCAGCTGCATCTGGGCGCGCTGCGCAACAACAACACCCGCATGTTCCAACGGCTCGGTCCCGATACCGGCTGGGATTCCATCACCGACAGTTTGGTGGCGAACAATCTGTCGCGTTATCTCGATGCGCTCGACCGCGACGGCTTGTTACCCCGCACCATCCTCTATTGCCTCGATCCCGCTCAAAACGAAGTGCTAGGCACCATGATCGGCAATTTCCAGGATGGTCAGGTGATCGGCAAGATGCAGTTTGGTTCCGGTTGGTGGTTCAACGATCAGAAGGACGGCATGATCCGCCAGATGACCGCTCTGGCCAATCTCGGCAACCTCGGCGCCTTCGTCGGGATGCTGACCGATTCGCGCAGCTTCCTGTCCTACACCCGCCACGAATACTTCCGCCGGATTCTGTGCAATCTGATC
>JACSSB010000137.1 GCA_014879435.1 Phycisphaerales bacterium | reverse complement strand
CAGCCTCGGGTCAAACCACTCGCGCTGTTTGAGTTCACTCCGCCGCTGCCATTTCGGCCACAACCCTCTCGAATCATGATTCCTGGCCTGCCAATCGGCGTGATCGCCGCGTTGCCGCTGCTGGATGATTGGGGTATCCCCAGCCGAATCGCCTGTCCCAACGAAGAGCAACCCGGCTGTTTTGAGGGGGCCGTAACGGTCTTGGCGCGGGGCTGGCTGGATGTCTCGCAGGGCGCGGCCGATGTGACCGTGTTTGCCTGCGGTGGCGAAGCATTGCTGGCCACCGCCCGTACTCTGGCCGATGACTATCGCTTGGCCCGCCAGACCTGCATCGCGCCCTCGCCATGACCGATGAAGCGATCGGGTGCCTTCACATTTGCTGCTTGAACGACGCTTTGTTCTGTGCGTAACCCATGGCTTCGTCGCGAGTGACCGACCCTTTTTTGACCAGTTCCATCAAGCATTGATCGAGTGTCTGCATTCCAGAAGCCGAGCCGGTCTGAATCGTCGAATACATTTGTGCAATCTTGTCCTCGCGAATCAGATTGCGAATAGCTGGGATGCCGACCATGATTTCATGTGCCGCCATCCGACCGCCGCCTTTTTTCTTGAGTAGCGCCTGCGAGATGACCGCCCGCAGCGACTCGGACAACATCGAGCGCACCATCGGTTTCTCGCCAGCTGGAAACACGTCGATGATGCGGTCGATGGTTTTGGGCGCGGAGCTGGTGTGCAGGGTGCCGAATACCAAGTGCCCAGTTTCAGCGGCGGTCAGCGCCAAGCTGATGGTTTCCCGATCGCGCATTTCACCGACCAGAATAATGTCGGGGTCTTCACGTAATGCCGAGCGTAGTGCCTCGTTAAAACCGAGCGTATCACGATGGACCTCACGCTGATTGATCAGGCAGCGCTGGCTCTGGTGAACAAATTCGATGGGGTCTTCGATGGTCAGGATGTGACCGTACTCATTCTTGTTGATGTAGTCGATCATGGCCGCCAGCGTGGTGGACTTGCCCGATCCGGTTGGGCCGGTCACCAGAATCAGACCACGTGGTACGTCGATTAGATCCCGAAACACCGGTGGGCAACCCAGTTCCTCCAGGCTCATGATCTTCGTGGGAATGGTACGAAACACGCCCGCCGCGCCGCGATCCTGATTGAATGCGTTGACACGAAACCGGGCCAGCTTGGGAATTTCAAACGAAAAGTCGCATTCCAGAAACTCGTCGTAATCCTTGCGCTGCTTATCGTTCATGATGTCGTAAATCAGTCCATGCACCTGTTTGTGATCAAGTGCTGGAACATTAATGCGACGAACATCGCCATCGACCCGGATCATTGGTGGCAAACCCGCTGACAAATGTAGGTCTGAAGCCTTATTCTGCACGGAAAATGTCAATAATTCGTCAAGATTCATAACGATTGTTCCCATAATGAAGGTGAGACATGTACCGATGGGGGTGATCCTGCCGGGATCAATTTCCACATAGTATACGATTGTCAATTTTCTTGACCATATGTCTGTCTATCAGAGGAATCCTCCACGATGACCGTCGATCTCGCCGCCCGCTTGCAAGCCGTGTTGGCTCAAATCCGTATTGCCGAACAGCGCTTCCATCGCCCATCGGGTGCGGTGCGGTTGTTGGCGGTCGGCAAGACCCAACCGGCGGCGGCCATCGCCGCACTGGCCGCCGCCGGTCAGCGCGACTTCGGGGAAAACTACCTCCAGGAAGCGCTGGATAAGATGAGCGAGCTGGCAGCGTTGGAACTGAAATGGCACTTCATCGGTCCAGTGCAGGCCAACAAAACGCGTGGTATCGCCGAGCATTTTGCTTGGGTGCATAGTGTGGACCGCTTGAAAATCGCCGAACGGCTAAGTGCGCAACGACCGGATCACCTGCCGCCGCTCAACGTTTGCCTCCAGGTCAACATTGATCGGGAAGCGAGCAAGCAGGGTTTAGACGAAGCCGAAGTCATCGAAATAGCGCACGCGGTCGCTGCATTGCCTCGCCTGCGTTTACGGGGTTTGATGGCTATTCCGGCACCAGCGACCCAGCTCACCGATCAGCGACGGCCATTTGCGCGGTTACGAGAAATATCGGAACAGCTGACCGCCACTGGATTGGCATTGGACACGCTATCGATGGGGATGTCCGATGATCTGGATGCGGCCATCGCCGAGGGTGCGACGCTGGTTCGTATCGGCACCGCATTGTTCGGTCCCCGTTTCTGAAGGTGGGCATTGCGGTATGCTAGCGGTCATTACTGCGCAAAACGCCCGGACGCCATCCCCGGCAACAGCTTCAAATCCCGAGAAAACGATCATGCCGTTAGTAGATTCCCGATGCAGTACCACTTCGCGCCGTCTCGCAATCGGTTTATTGCTGCTTGCTCCACTGCTACTTGGAGCAGACGATTATCTGCACGAAATCGAAGAGGAAGCCAAGCGACAGGCGACGACCCTCGTGATCGATCAACCCCAACCCGCGCCAGTATCGGTCAGCACGACTCAGGCCGGGGGTGCGAGCGAACAATTGGCTACAGGGTTGGACTTCAAAGCCTTCGAACAAGCGTTGCGCGAGAGCCTGCCGGGAACCTATACGTCTTATCAACAACTCAATTCTGAGCAAAAACGGCAGATCTATGACTTCTACCGAAACGATAATCGCTTGGCTAACATCAGTGAACAAATCGCTCGCTTGTTAAATGGCAAGTAGCAGCGACTTTCACGCCATCGCGAATCGGTATCCTAGAAAATTCGGACCTCACACCACATTGACGAACGAGGTGGAGATGAAAAACATCCCCATAGGTTTCATCGGCGGCGGCAACATGGCCCGCAGCCTGATCGGAGGGCTCCTGGCTAATGGCGGTGATTCCGATCACATCTGGGTTGCTGAACCCGATGCTGGCCAGCGGGAACTCCTGCGCGGCCGCTTCGGCGTCCACACCAGCGCCGATAACCGCGAGACAGCCGCTCGATCAAAAGTGATCGTCTTGGCGGTCAAACCCCAAGTATTGTGCCCAGTGGCTCAGGATCTGGCAGAGATCGTCCAGGCGCATCAACCCTTGATGATTTCCATCGCTGCTGGAGTCCGCGAGCCGGATATCCGCCGTTGGTTGGGTGGCGAGGCGGCTATTGTGCGGACCATGCCCAACACCCCGGCCCTGGTCGGTAGCGGTGCTACCGCTTTATTCGCCAATGCTCAGGTCAATGACGAACAACGCCAATTGGCGGAATCCATCATGCGCTCAGTCGGATTGACGGTCTGGGTTACGCAGGAGCGGATGTTGGATGCGGTCACTGCCTTATCCGGTAGCGGGCCTGCCTACTTCTTTCTGCTGATGGAGGCGTTGGAAAAAATAGGTGTTCAATTGGGGCTAGACCCCGAAGTGGCGCGGTTGTTGACTCTGCAAACCGCCTTTGGTGCCGCCAAGATGGCGTTGGAAAGCCCTGAGAATCCCGCCACTTTACGTGCCCGCGTCACCTCACCCGGTGGAACCACCGAGCGGGCCATCAGCGTTTTCCAGGATGAAAAACTCGATAAGCTGATTGCGCGCTCACTGGCCGCCTCTCTGGCGATCCTGGAGACTCCAACGTTGCTGACCGATGAACTGGATGGGGTCGTGGCCAAGGCACTGGAAGCGGCTCGCCATCGCTCCGAAGAGTTGGGTAACCTGCTTGGAGGGCAGCCGTGACCGCCACCATTTTCCTGATCCAGACTGTTTTCGGTTTTTACATCCTGGCGGTGATGCTGCGTTTCCTGCTGCAATACGTCCGCGCCGATTTCTACAATCCACTGGTGCAGTTTTTGGTACGCATCACCAATCCCTTACTGTTGCCCTTGCGTCGGCTGATACCGGGCTATCGAGGATTGGATATGGCCTCGATCGTGCTGGCATTCGCGCTGCAACTGCTTGAAGTCATTCTGATGGCTGCATTGCGCGAATATGCCGCCGGAGTCGGTGGCATCCTGTTGATCACCGTAATGGAATTGTTCAAGTTGCTGATCAACATCTATCTGTGGGGCGTGATCATCCAGGTCGTGTTGAGCTGGGTCAATCCCGATCCCTATCATCCAGTGGCACGGGTGCTGGCACAACTGACCGCACCATTGCTGCGTCCGGCGCGACGGCTGATCCCACCCATTTCCGGGGTAGATCTGTCGCCGATGCTGGTGGTGGTAGCCCTGATTTTCGTCAGCTTGTTATTACAAGATTTCCTGGGGCTGTGGGCTAGATTAGGCTAGATGATGGCATTCGACAGTCAGGTCTGGGACGGTACCGACTTGATCTTACGAGTGCGGGTACAACCCCGCGCCAGTCGCGACGAATGGCTGGGATTGGAAGAGAATCGATTCCGGGTCCGTATCACCGCTCCTCCGGTGGAGGGGCGGGCCAATGCGCACCTGCGTGCTTTCTTGGCCGAGCTATTCGATGTCGCCAAAAGCCAGGTGTGTTTATTGGCTGGTGAGACTGGTCGTGACAAGCGCTGGCGCATCATCGCGCCTCGGCGGCTACCGCCGGGAGTGACAAGACTATAAGCCGGGCACATTGCCAGACTTGGCACCTATCCTTATTAAGATAAGATCGGTGTTCAAGGCGTCATGCGCCCGGTTGCCGCCAAACCCTGGGCCGATTAGACTGATGGCCCTTATTGAACATCATCCTCAAGGATATTGCGACGGTCAGGAGCTTATGCCGCACCACTTCCCCCCCGATTCCGTTGGTCTGGTCACTCCCCAGATCCTTCATTTTGAAGAGCCGCTGGCCTTGGATTGTGGCCGGTCGTTGGCGGGATATGAACTAATTTACGAAACCTACGGCACGCTGAATGCCGACCGTAGCAACGCCGTGCTGATTTGCCATGCGCTCTCTGGCGATCATCATGCCGCCGGCTATCACGAGGGCCACGATCCGAACAAGCCTGGTTGGTGGGATAACTGTATCGGCCCCGGCAAACCGTTCGACACCCGTGAATTCTTCGTGGTGTGCTGCAACAATCTGGGTGGCTGCAAAGGTTCCACCGGCCCCACCTCGATCAACCCAGAAACTCGCAAACCCTACGGCCCGGATTTTCCCATCGTCACCGTCAAAGATTGGGTGCACAGCCAAGCGCGCTTAGCGGATCGGCTTGGCATTCGGCAATGGGCGGCAGTCATCGGCGGTAGCCTGGGTGGCATGCAGGCTATGCAATGGGCGATCACCTATCCTGAGCGAGTGCGGCATGCTTTAGTCATCGCTGCTGCGCCGAAACTATCGGCACAAAACATCGCTTTTAACGAAGTGGCACGCCAAGCGATCATTTCCGATCCTGATTTCCATCACGGCCACTATTATGAATTCGGGGTGGTACCACGCCGTGGGCTGATGATCGCCCGGATGCTTGGCCATATCACCTATCTGTCCGACGAAGGCATGCGCGCCAAGTTCGGTCGTGAGTTGCGCGAAGGCAAGCCCAATTTCAACTTCGATACCGAGTTCCAGGTGGAAAGCTATCTACGCCACCAGGGTAAGGCTTTCGTTGATCGCTTCGACGCTAATACCTATCTGCTGATGACTAAAACCCTGGACTACTTCGATCCGGCAGCCGATTTTGATCAGGATCTATCGGCGGCGTTTCACCGAACGCAAGCACACTTTCTGGTGATTTCCTTCACCAGCGACTGGCGATTTTCACCAGCGAGATCGCGCGAGATCACACGGGCGCTGGTGCGAGCTGGGCGCGAGCTGAGCTATATCGAAATTTCTTCGGAATACGGACACGATACCTTCCTGATGCCGATCCCTCTGTATCATCAAGCGCTGCACAATTACTTGGAGCGGGTCGCCCAGGAAGTGAACGGTTCAGTTGCCGAATCCCATCACGTCGGCGATCTAGCGACATCCGCCGCAATCCAGGTGAATGCTCATGCGGCCTGAACTGGCCTTGATCAGCGAATGGATCCGCCCCGGTGCGCGAGTGCTGGATTTAGGCTGTGGTGATGGCGCATTGTTGGCTTATCTGCACGAACATCGGCAGGTCAGCGGTTATGGTCTGGAAATCGACAGCGCCAATATTGTCCAATGCATTCAGGCAGGGGTGAACGTCATTCACGCCGACCTGGAAGCGGGTTTGGAGGATTTCGGCGATAGCAGTTTCGATTATGTGATCATGACCCAGACCTTACAGGCAGTCTGGCACACCGAGCCGTTATTAGATGAAATGCTGCGCGTGGGTCGGCAGGGGATCGTGACTTTCCCTAATTTCGGCTTTTGGCGCTTCCGGCTACAAATTGCCCTGCACGGCTTGATGCCGGTGGGCAAGACCTTGCCCTATCAATGGTACGATACGCCCAACGTCCATCTATTCACCATCCGCGATTTCGAGGCCCTGTGTCGGCGCAAACGGATCGATATCCTGCAGCGCATGGTGCTAAATCACGCCCATCAACCCCATCTGGGGCCACGGTTGTGGCCTAACTTGCTGGGTCAAATCGCTCTGTACCGCCTGGGCCGGGCCTGATCCGCTCGAACCAGACGAGGACCGGATTTTAGAGGTGCTCCATGCCAGCAACCGCACGCGCAGTCCACCGCTTCCAGCAGCAAGAGTGGCCCACTCGCCAGCCGGGTTTTACCCTGATCGAAGTTATGGTCGTGGTGGTGATCCTCAGCATCCTGGCCGCCGTGGTGGTGCCCCGTATCATGGATAATCCCGACAAGGCCCGAATCGTCAAGGCCAAGCAGGATATTCGTGTGATCAAGAATCAGCTGGACCTGTACCGGCTGCACAACTTCCGTTACCCGACTACCGAACAAGGGTTGGATGCGCTGGTACAAAAACCGGCTGAGGCCACGCATTGGCAGGAAGGTGGCTATCTGGATAAGCTGCCCAAGGACCCTTGGGGCAAACCCTATCAATATCTCAATCCTGGTCAGCATGGCGATATCGACATCTACTCGCTCGGTGCCGATGGTCAATCGGGCGGCGAGGGTACGGATGCCGACATCGGGAACTGGAACCTGGACCAGCAGTAATCCTCACCCACAACGCCGGAATCGGCGGTCGTTGGAAATATGGCGATAATGCTGGTGCCGATGCCCCGACCGCCGCGCGGCTTCACCCTGTTCGAAGTCATGGTCGTGCTACTGCTGATCGGCATCATGACCAGTTTCGCTCTGCTATCGGTGGGTGGTGGACCCAAAGAGCGATTGGCGGAGGAGGGGCAACGGCTGGCCGCTCTGGTCGAATTACAGCAGCAGGAAGCCATCCTACGCAGCGAGTTGCGGGGCATCCGCTTTAGCCGAACCGGCTACACCATCCTGAGTTTGAGCCAACAGGGCCAATGGCAACAACTGGCTGCCACGATCACCCTGATCCAGCGCGAATTGCCCGAAGATATCGTCCTGAGGCTGTGGATCGACGGCCGGCCAGCGGAACTCAGCAGCCATGAGCAACAGCCCCAAGTCGTGCTACTGGCCAGTGGTGAGAGCACCGAGTTTGTCGCGGTACTCGGTTTTGCCAACGACCAGAAACCGGAAGCGTCCCTGTATCGAGTCGCTGGCGATGATTTGGGTCGCCTGACTCAGGGTGCGGTGGAACGATGAAGCGCGAAACTGGTTTCACTTTACTGGAAGTGCTGGTAGCACTGGCAGTATTAGCCATCGCCATGGGCGCGATCATTAGCGCAGTCACTCAAAGCGTCAACACCATCGGCACCCTGCGTGATCAAACCTTCGCTGGCTGGGTCGCGCTCAACAAGGTCAACGAATGGTTGCTCGACCGCGCCGACTGGTCCGATGAAGGCACACGCAAGGGTGAGACTGAGCTTGCTAACCGCGTCTGGCGCTGGGAGGTCCGCTTCGCTAAAACGGCTGATCCCGACATGCGTCGCCTTGAGGTCATGGTGTGGATCGGCGAGGGCGGATCGCCTCTAAGCCAGCGAGTGGCATTCAGGGGTCGCCCTCCGACTTCCTCCAAACAAGAAGACCCCACTCAGCCCGAAGAACCGCATCCGCCTGAGCGTGAACGCCCCACGCCTGCTTCTTCTGGGGTGACACCCTCACCATGAAGACGCCAAAGACACTAACACGCGGCTTTACGCTGCTGGAACTGCTGGTCGCCTTGGCGGTATTTGCGATCATGGCTATCGCCGCCTACGAGGGTTTGCGCAATGTGCTGTTCACCCGCGCCGCCATCGAAGAGCAAAGCCGACGGTTGGCGGCGGTCCAAATGACGATTTTTCGCCTGGAGCAAGATATCGAGCAGACCGTGCCACGCGGAATCCGTGACGAGTACGGCGAGCCGCAACCGGCTCTGTTTGGCGGCGCGCTGGCCAGCGATACGCTGACACTGACGCGCACTGGCTGGGACAATCCGCTTAACCAGTCGCGGGCCACTTTGCAACGAGTCGCCTACCGACTGCGAGAGGGGCGGCTGTGGCGATTGTATTGGCCGGTGTTGGATCGGGGAGGAGTGATGGAGCCACGTGAAACCCTGTTACTGGATCGGGTACAAGCGTTCAAGGTGCGATTCTTGGGTGAGGGCAACACTTGGCAAGAGAATTGGCCACCACCCACCGACAGTGATGGCGTCGAAACCGCACAGCACGATGCCATCACCTTGCCCCGCGCCGTGGAAGTGAGTCTCACTCTGGAGGATTGGGGTGAAATCAGCCGCCTATTTCCGCTGGCGGGCTGAGGCCGATGCGATGCCGATGCGCGACACCGCTGTGCATTTTCGTCAGGCTGGCGTTGCCCTGATCACCGTATTGTTGATCGTGTTTCTCGCCAGCGTCACCGCCATTAGTCTGGCTACTTTGCAGCAATTGGCGATTCGCCGCAGTACTGTGCTCCAGCATCAAGAGCAAGCTCGCTTATATACACTGGGCCTTGAACAGTGGGCGATGGTCATCCTGGCACGTGATCGTCAGGATAACAAAACCGATCATCCCGGCGAACCATGGGCCAAGTTACCGTTGATATTGCCGGTCGAAAATGGCGAGCTGTCTGGGCAGCTCAGCGATCTGCAAGACTGCTTCAACCTCAACAACCTATGGCAACCGACGCCGGATGGACAACCACGGGACCCCAATACCAATAATTCGGGTCGCTCCACCGACGAAAACAAGGACGAAAACAAAGACGAAGCAACCCGAGAGCGGCCTGCTGTGAAAGGTTCCACCAAGGAATCGGCTACTGACAAGCCCAAATCGCCCGCCCCATTCGATCCGATGCAATCCAAACAGGGCCAGATCAACCAACCCCAAGTCCAGGCCCTGCAACGCTTGTTGGAACGTCTCGAATTAAAACCGGAACTGGCCCAGGCGATGATCGATTGGGTCGATCCTGATGCAGACACACTCTTTCCAGGCGGCGCCGAGGACAGTGACTACATGGTGCTGGAACCGGCTTATCTGGCCGCAAACCAGCCTTTCGTCAGTGTTTCTGAATTGCGGCTGGTCAAGGGAATGGATCGGGAAAGTTATAATAAACTGGCGCCCTATGTCTGTGCTTTGCCGCCGGGCACTGCATTGAATGTTAACGCCGCACCGGCGCTGCTGTTGGCGGCGCTCAGTGATAAAAGCGTGGACGCAACCGAGCTGGAACATCTGCTGGAAACTCGACCAACCGAAGGTTACGACAATGTGGACGATTTTCTGAACGCACTCAATCTCACCATGAATGCGGAATTGAAGGCGCAATTCGATGTTGCCAGCCAGTATTTTCTGTTACGAGCTGAGGCGCGAGTGGGCGACGGTCGGGCGATGCTATACAGTATGCTCTTGCGTGATGAAAACGGTGTCCATGTCTTGCGACGCAGTTTTGGTACCCAGGATTAAGACGACGTGCCTGTCCCACTTTGCTTGTTCCGTTTCATTTCTCCCGATGTGGTCGAATGGCTACCTCCCGATGGCACGATCCAACGCGGTCCACTGGCTGGATTGGCGGATCAGATCGGCGGTGTGCGCCTCATACTGGCCGCGCCGAGCGAAGCGGTCACCCTCCATCGGGTGCTGCTGCCCAGCCGTAAACGTTCTACTTGGGCGA
>JACSSB010000003.1 GCA_014879435.1 Phycisphaerales bacterium | reverse complement strand
GGCGAAACTCTGGCGGAGGGACCGCCTGAGATGATTCAGAACGATCCCTTGGTGTTGGAAGCCTATTTGGGCGAGGGAGCACTCGGATGAGCAACGGGACGGATGGACTGGAAAGCCTGCAATTGGAAGTACGCGATCTGGAAGTGCATTACGACGGTATTCGTGCATTGCACGGTGTTTCCTTCGTCGTCTTGAAGGGCGAAATCGTTACCTTGATCGGCGCCAACGGAGCAGGCAAGACCTCAATTCTGCGAGCGATTTCTGGCCTGACGCCTTACACCGGCGCCATCGTTTTCGAAGGGCAGGATTTAAAACGGGTTCCAGCACACCGGATCGTCGGGCTGGGCATCGCTCATGTACCGGAAGGACGCGGTATTTTCGGTAATTTGACGGTGCGGGAGAATCTTCAACTGGCGACTTGGCAGCGTAAGGATAAGGGTGAGATCGAAGCCGATTACGATCGGGTATTCGCCATCTTTCCACGCTTGATGGAGCGGCGGAGCCAGTCTAGTGGCACTTTATCCGGTGGTGAGCAGCAAATGCTGGCAGTGGCACGCGCGCTGATGAGTCGGGGACGATTATTGCTGCTGGATGAGCCATCAATGGGGCTGGCACCACGGTTGGTACGGGAAATCTTCCGAGTCATTCAGGAAATCAACCAAAGCGGCGTGACTGTTTTATTGGTCGAACAGAACGCCAACATGGCGTTGCACATCGCCTCACGCGCCTATGTGCTGGAGACTGGTACGATCATGCTATCTGGTACCGGTCAGGAATTACTAGGTGATCGCAGGGTCAAGGAAGCCTATCTGGGAACTTAGTGGTTTTTTCGCTACGAGTGGAACGTGGAACACTGCTCGCGTGGCGACTCACACCTTAATTGGCTTGAAACCTCTGAAACCTCGGAGGTCAATGAAAAGCCTCCGAGGCAGCGGTTTGGTGCATAAAGCAAGCTAGGGTGTCAACTGGCGGCGATGTGCTGTTTTACAGCTGCCACGATGCCCTCGCTGGTAGGGGCATCGACCGTCAGTAACAATCCTTCTTGGCGGTAGAACTCGATCAGCGGGGCGGTCTTTTCCAAATAAGTGTCGAGGCGCTTACTGATCGCTTCATCGGTTTCGTCTTCGCGCTGTACCACCGGGCTACCACACTTGTCGCAAACTCCCGCTACCTTGGGTGGGTTACTCCGAACGTTGTAAATGGCTTGGCAACCGGTATTGGAACAGGTACGACGTGTGGTCAGGCGATTGAGAATTTCTTCACGCGGTACTTCGATATTGACCACGGTATCAAGCTGAATATTTAGCTTGTTTAGCAGCACCTTCAGCGCTTCGGCCTGTGGAATCGTGCGTGGGAAGCCATCCAGCAGAAAGCCATTGGCACAATCCGGGTCCTGCAAGCGTTTTTCCATGATGCCCATGATCAACCCATCCGGTACCAGATCACCCGCTTTCATATAGGCGTCCGCCTGTTTGCCCAACTCTGTACCAGCCTGTACCGCGCCCCGCAGAATATCGCCGGTTGAGATCTGCACTGAGCCGTCAATTTGTGTCAGTAATTTGGCTACAGTGCCTTTGCCAGCACCGGGAGCGCCCAACAAAATCAATCGCATGGGTTTGTCCTC
>JACSSB010000004.1 GCA_014879435.1 Phycisphaerales bacterium | reverse complement strand
GGCAGCCGCAATTCCAATTCCGATTCGTGGCGCAGGCTGGTGGCCACCATAAAGAAGATCAGCAGCACCAGCACCACATCGATCATCGGTACCAGATTGAGATCCGGCTCCTCTCGGCGGTGGGGACGTAAGTTCATGGCGACTGTTTCTCTGCGTTGGCTCCAGCGTCCAGCAGATCGATGAGTTGCAGGGTTTCCTGCTCCATGCGCACCACCAACTCATCCACCCGAGCTTGAAAATAACGATAGAACAATAGGCTGGGAATAGCCACGGTCAGACCGGCGGCGGTCGTGACCAGCGCTTCGGCGATACCGATCGAGAGCAGGCTGAAATTGCTGTTTCCTTGCACCGAAACGATCTGAAAGATCTTGATCATGCCGGACACGGTGCCCAGCAAACCCATGAGCGGACTGATCGCGGCAATGGTGCCCAGCGCATTGAGAAAGCGTTCCAGCTCGTGGGCTACGTGACGCCCGGTATCCTCAACTCGTTCCCGCAGGATCTCCCGACTTCGACCCCGCATGGCCAGTCCCGCCGCTACAATACGGCCCAGCGGCGAATGCAGCGGCAATTTTTCCACATCCTGGGCATCGACCGTACCGAGTTCCAGCCAGCGATTCAAAGTTGTCAGCACCTGAGCAGGCAACACCCGCGCCCGGCGCAACGCTAACAAGCGCTCAAAAATGATGAGGGTCGCCACTAGCGAACAGGCGAGAATCGGCACCATCAACCAGCCACCCGCCTTGATCAATTCGGGCACGTCACTGTCTCCATTCTGTTTTGCATTACCCTCTCGCCCAGTGAGATCACGGGCGTTCATCATACTGGATTTAACATATTTGTCGCAGCACCCGCTACGATCAGGGCGTGGTCCAATAGCGACGATGATCCAGTCGATATTGTTCCAGATCCAGTGGTTGACCCGACTCCAACCGGAAAGTGAGCGCTCCCTGATAAGAAGCGTCAAGCAGCGTGGCACCCGTTGCCTGATAGCGGGTCACGGTTTCTGGGCGAGGATAAGCAAATCGATTGTGATAACCGGTTGCAAATAATACGTAACGCGGTTGCACCGCTGCCAGAAACGCGGGGATCGACAAATTCCGCCGACCTTGATGTGGTGCAATCAGCACATCGGCGGCCAATTCGGCACCATGCGCCGCGACCAGCGCGGTTTCGGCGTCAGTTTCAATATCTCCCGGTAGCAGCACCCGACCGGCCGATCCGATCACCTGCAGGACGCAAGAGGCTTCGTCCCCAACAAAGCCGGTTGCCGGTGGATGCAGCAGTCGAAAGCGCACACCATCCCATTCCCAATCCTGACCTGCCTGACAGCGTTCGGCACCTTCAATCGGTACCTGTTCGAGCGAAGAGGTCAGGATACCCGCGATGGGTATTTGTTCCCGCAGCGAGCGTACCCCACCGGTATGCTGCCGGTCGGCGTGGCTGACGATCAAGGCATCCAGCTTGATCACGCCCTGCTGGCGCAAGAAAGGCACGATCACGGCACGACCGGCATCCAGATCTGCCCCTAGGCGTGGTCCGGTATCGTAAACCAGTGCATGATGCTGCGTGCGTACCACCGCCGCTAGTCCTGACCCCACATCCAATAGCGTGAACCAGATACCGCCTGG
>JACSSB010000151.1 GCA_014879435.1 Phycisphaerales bacterium | reverse complement strand
CCGCTGAACGGCAGATAATCCACTACATCGCCGGGCATGACCCCAGCGCAATCCTCTGCCAGTTCGATCAGTCCATCGGCCCAACTCAGCGATGACAGCACCCCGGAACTATTGCTGGGGTAGATACTCGCCACAAAACTTCCGCCAGCGTCAGGCCGTAATCGGGCGCGCAGCCATTCGCGTCGGCCCGGTTTGCGGCGAAACTGAAAGTCGGCCTTGACCCGTATCCGCAGTGCTTCGCTCGGTTGCGCACCCATCCGCTTCAGCAATAACGGCCGAGCAAATTGCAGGAAGGACACCATGACCGAAACTGGATTGCCCGGCAGCCCCAGTACCAAGCAGTTTTGAATCCGGCCAAAGGTCACCGGTTTACCCGGTTTGACCGCCAGTCGCCACAGCTCGACGGTGCCCAGCTCAGCGATGGCGTCCTTGATCAGATCGGCGGTACCTACCGATACTCCGCCCGAGGTCAGCAGCACATCGTGGGTCGCCGCCGCCTCTCGTAGCGCAGGCAGCACTACATCCCACTGATCGCGCAGAATCCCTAGATCAGTCACCGCGCAACCTAGTCGGCGCAGCAGGCCAATCAGTAGATAGCGGTTCGATTCATGAATCGCGCCCGGTGGCAGGGTCGCGCCCGGTTCGTGCAGTTCGTCGCCGGTGGAAGCGACGGCGATTCGGGGGCGGCGACGCACCGTGAGTTCAGCGATGCCTTGTCCCGCCGCCAGTGCCACGTCTTGTGGACGCAGCCGCAGACCGCTTGCTAGCAGTACCGTGCCCACTCGCACATCCTCGCCACGTCGGCGGATGTTTTCTCCCAATTTGAGCCGGGCGGCGATCTCCGGTTGAATGCGGATCTCGCTTTCGTCCGCTGCAATCATGCAGTGTTCTTGCATGATCACCGCATCCGGTCCTTCTGGAATTACGGCGCCGGTAGTGATGCGCACCGCCGTACCGCGCGGGACAACCTCCGCATAGGGATGGCCTGCCAATGCTTGACCGACCACCGGCAAGCGAGTCGGTCCATCGGCTTGCAGATCAGCGCGATACAGCGCAAAACCATCCATCGCCGAATTATCGTGGGGAGGTACCTCAAGCCGGGCCGACAGATCAGCGGCCAGTACCCGACCGTAGGCTTCCAGCAGCGAGACGCGCTCGGTGGCTTGCATTGGATGGACGGTATTCAAAGCAGCGGCAAGCGCTTCGCCCAGCGTCAACAGGCGGTCGGAGTCGTCACAGGTATTAGTGGAGTGCATGAAGCAAGTCCCTCATATTGTTATTCTAGTGGTGATCGCATTCGTCCTGTTCGTGCTTTGTCCGAGCGTCGAGATGATCCCCTTACTCCTCGCTGTCGGCAATGCGACGTAGGGCTTCACGATCACATTCCTGAATGTTGGAGCCACGATCACGCAGTACTCCCTGTCGGCGTAGCTCGGCAATGGCGCGACTGACGGTTTCTGTGGTCAAACCCACCATCGCGCCCATATCCTCGCGTCCAAATAGCGGTAACGGGTGATTTCCTTCGGCGCAACAAGATAAGCGTAATAGCAGTCGTGCCACCCGCTGGCGGGCGGTACCGGTGGTGAACTGGGTCAACCAGATATCCGCTTCGGCCAGTGCCTGTTGCCAGCGCACCATCAGTTCCTGGTACAGTCGTGGTCGATGCTGACTGAGCGACTTGATCACGGCAATAGGAATCGCACAGATTTCGCAGTCGGTGAGGGCAATGGCATCGTGCTGGTAAGGTTGCTCAACCAGTGCTTCCAGGCCAAGGGCATCGCTGTCCTTCAGTAAGCGGACGATGCGTTGACTACCGTCTGGCAAATATTGCACCAGCTTTATCACCCCGCCACGTAGAGTGAACAGGTGATTACCCCGTTCTTGCATGCGATACAGCGCCTCTTGTGGACCGAGGGCGATGTCTTTGATCGGCTGATGGATGTGGCCGAAATCCGCCTCCTCCAGGCCAGCGAACAGCACCGAATGACGCATCGCACAGTGATGGCATTTCGTTTCGCCCAGCCAGATCGCATGCAATGAAATGGGTTGCATAGATTTATCCGTGCGATCCCCACAGATCCCATGAAAAAGGTTTGGCGTCAGTCGGCCACCTATCTGAAACGGCTCATGAGTCGACATGGTCATGGCAGGCGTTTGGCATCACTACCACGCGGATAGGCTTCAGTAAGACAGTGAATACCCATCCAGCGGTGGTCCTTGGTGCCTATATCGCTACCGCGTCAATGGCGAATCCGCTCCAAGCAGATCGATGCCGACGATCTCGGCACGACCCATCAATCGTGACAGATATTGGCTGATGGCTTGTCGCTGTGTGTTCTCGCGTAAATAGCTAGCAATGCGGTCTCGTACCGCATCGTATTCCAGTGGCTGGCCAACGGTTTTATGGCGCAAGTGGATCAGGTGAAAGCCAAAGGGGCTTTCCACCGGTCGGCTTGAAATCTCGCCTTCCTCCATATGCAGCATGGCCTGTTCAAACTCAGGTACTGTCTGTCCCAGGCCAATCTGCCCGAGGTTGCCGCCGTCCTGTTTGGATGGGCAATCCGACACGAGTGCCGCCAGTTCGGCAAAATTCCCGCCATCGCTCGCCAGTTTTGCCAGAGCGTTTTCAGCACGGGTGCGGGCCTCGGAGCGCGCCTTGATATCGCCAGGGGGCGCGGCACACAGGATGTGCGAAGCCTCAAACAGGTCGCCAGCACGAAAACGTTGGCGGTTCGCCTGAAAGAAGCGCTGGCAATGGGTCTCGTCCAGTTCGGGAATGCTGAGCTCGCGCTCGATCAGTGCCGCGATGCGCAGCTCTTCGTCGTCTCCGGCGACTTCCAGCCGGGCCGCTTCTTGTAGCAACAACTCCTTGGCGATCAGTGCCAGCGTGGCTGAGTATTGGGCGGCCTCACGCGACGGAGCGGGATGGTGCTGCATTTCGGCCTGAATGGCGTTATCAGTGATTTCGACGCCGTTGACGGTAATGGACATGCCATTCTCCAAATGACGAGCAAATGCCGGTCCTAGCAGAAAAAACGTGCGTGAACCAAATGTGCCGGTGATCACCGGTCTTGGTTCACGCCGTGAGTGATATTTTATGATTTAAGCGGGTTTGGCCAGATTGGGAGCGGCGTCAGTAGTGGATGATTTCTGGGCCGTATCCAGCACTGCTTGCAGTTTGGTTTCATCCTCGTGGGACAGCGAAGTCTTCAGTAGCCGACCACCGGTACCTTCCAGCTCGGCCAGCACCTTATCTGGAGTGAGGTGCTTGATCAGCACGAACAGTACCGAGGTTCCCGGCTTCAATTCGGAAGCCAGCTTTTTCATGAAATCATCGTTGATGCCGATATCGCTCAGTGCGCCGCTCAGTGCGCCACCGGCTGCACCAGCGGCTAGGCCCAGTAACGGGTTCATGAAGAGCAAGCCGATCAGTAGGCCCCAGAAGCTACCCGATATAGCCCCAGCCGCCGTCAGGTCGTTAATCTGATGCAGTTTGACCTTGCCTTTTTCATCGCGAACGGCGACGACGGCATCTTCCAAGTCGATCAAATATTCCTTTTGCATCTGCAAGAGACGCAGCCGCACTTCCTGTGCTTTGAACATATTGTCATAAGCCACAGCCACAAATATGTTACTCATCATAGATCTCCCAGAGTTATGAATCGGGATGATTTTCGGGGTGAGGGGTCATTAGCACTGCACCGCATACACCGGATTGCTCAGCGATTTACCGTTGAGGAAAAGAATTGGCTAGGCAATCAACCGTCAGCCGGTTATTAGGATAAAGAATTCTGAGGCGGTCGGCGTAGACTTCCTGCGGCAGGTCATGATAGTAGGTTTGATAGCTCAGTTTTTCAAATTCCGCGCGCTGCCCCGATATGTCGAAGGACAGTGCTCCGTAGCGTGAGGTGCAGGATGCCTCCGCTTGGGAAAGCCAGCGCTGAAATCTTGGATCGGTCGTGTCGCTCATGGAGGCGCAGGCGCCACAGGCCAAGGCCGATACTAACAAGCATAAGAACCGGTATTTCATTCCTCGATATCCGTAATCGAACAGCCACAAGCCTGGTCGATCAACTGTTGTGATGCGCCCATGCCGGTATAAGTGCCTTGTGATCCTTCACAAGTCCAGCCTTCGCCGGGGGTATAGGTGCAGGTGATGGCCTGTCCATTATTGGAACAGTAACCGCTCCATCCGCCATCCATGCTATCGATCGGTCGTCGTTCCAGGATGGAGCAGTTTTGCGCCTCAGCCCCTCCGGCCAACAGGATCGCCATGACGGCACCGAACAAACGCCAAGTGATTGTCATATCGCCCTCGAATGGTTCAACGGATTTGTGTCGTTTTCTGTCGTTTTCTATTGCGGTTGCAATAATACACGGTGGTGTGAGGAGCTGCTGGCGGGTTCGCGCTTTTTCTGGCCAAGGGCTACTGGCTTTCAGTCGGCTATTGCGGGAGTGTGTTTAAGAAATGCTTGGCGGTCAGCGGAGGTGGGGATGTGTGTGGCCAGTTGCTGGTAGAGCTCTTGCGGATTATGGGCTTTAGTGGCCGCCTGTTTGACTAACACCTTGGCGATAGGTCCTAGATAAACCGCAAGGTCCCGACGAGCAGTTTCCAGTACGCTCTGATCGAAAGAACCCAGTGATCCACTGACCTGGCTACCCATTTTCGACGATGCGGTGTGGGTCATCATGCCCGTGATGGTGCCGCCGATTACTGCACGCATCCGTCGTTGGAACAGCAGGCGCTCCTGCTCGCCGGGAATGGACGCTGCTAATTGCTGTACCAATTCCGCTGGACTTCCCACCTGTTGCGCGGTTCTGCGCACCAACACTCGGGCCATCGGCCCTAAAATCTCGGTCAGGAGTCGCTCGGTTTGGGCTAACAGTGTCGGGTCCCAACCGTGCGAATGAGCGGCCTCGGCCGGTACTTGTGGTGCTTCTACTGATGCAACTCGGAGCACGGTGGAGCCATCAGCGGCCGCCTCGCGCTCTACGAGTCGGGTGTTTTCCAACGCGGTAATGAATTCGGCAGCACTCTGAAATCGCGTATCTGGCGTTTTAGCCAGTGCCTTGTTCAACACAGCATCGAGTTCGGATGGGAGCAGAGGATTCAGCCGTGTCGCCACTAACGGCGGCTCGTTTAAGACCTGATACATCAGCTCACTGGCGCCACGTCCCGTAAACGGCCGAGTACCGGTTAACAGTTCAAACAACACCACACCGGCGGCGTACAGATCGGCGCGCCGGTCGGCCTCACGCCCTTGGAATTGTTCCGGCGCCATGTAGCCAGGAGTACCAACCGTCATGCCACATTGGGTCATGCTGTTGCCGGTCTCTAACCGGGCGATGCCAAAATCGGTGACCTTGACCTGACCATCGGCCAGCAAAATGATATTGGCAGGCTTGATGTCACGATGCACCACCCCGGCGCTATGCGCTTGACCGAGTGCTTGCAACACTTGAATGATGATCGCCACCGCATTGGTCAGTGGCAGTGGTTGACGGTCCTTGAGATAGCCGCGCAACTCCCGGCCCTGCACGTATTCCATGACGATATAGGGCGCACCGGTTTCCTCGCCGTATTCGAATACGGTGACGATGTTGGGATGCAGGCAGCGACCCGCAGCACGCACTTCGCGGCGAAATCGCTCCAGCCATTCGGCGCCTTCCTCGCCGCGCAACAGGCGACGGTGGATGGTTTTGATCGCTACCTCGCGATCAATCGCCGCATCATGCGCCCGGTAAACCACACCCATGGCGCCACGGCCCAGCACTCCGATCACACGGTAACGGCCGATGTGTGGTGGCAGCGTGGCGCTGATATTGGTGTCGCCACCATCATTCATTTTATTCGCCTTATTCGCCTTATTCGCCCAGCATCTTCATGGCATTTTCCAGACTGAGCCGCATTCGATTGAAGGACTGTGATAAGGAGGCGATTTCATCGGAGCCATGACGGACGTATTCCGGTACATCCTGTTTGCCCATACTCACTTCGCCAGCAATCTCCGACATCCGCTTTACCGGTCGGATCACCACGAAATGCAACAGGATATTGAGCAGTAACAAGAGTAAGACGAACACTCCACCTAGCAGGATCATGAAAGTAGTAAAGGTCCGTCGGGCGCGTTCCAGCGGCACCGACATTGGCACCGTCACCACTTGCGCGCCGATGATTTCACCCATTTTCCAGCCAAAACCGTTGTTAACGCCGTAGATATCGGTCATGGTCTTGGGGGCGTCTTCGACTCGGCCATGGCAGATCAAGCAACCCTGGTCGTAAATACCCAATGGCCGTGCTAGGTTCAGCATCCGTCCAGTCGGGGTGTCACGTTCGACGACCAATTCCTTTTGGTCGGCTTTGTTGCGGAATTCGTTAATGATGTCGGCTTCCCAGTCGCTGGCACGGTCGGTGGGATTGGTTGGGTTGAGCGCAGCTTCCTTGTAGGTGTAGTCGGGGTGTCGCTCACGTAGAGCCTTGAAGATTTGTGCGGCGGCATAGGCCGACACCGATTCTGGACGGAATTGCCGTTTCATCTGCAGGGTCAACAGTGGCTGGATGTGCTTGGCGGTGTAGCCACGGGCACCCAGCGCGCTTTCGATCATGATCCGAGCATTCTGAACCACTTCTTCGCGGGCATTTTCCTTGAGCAGATGATCGGACAGATAGGCAGTCAGCGCTAAGCCGATGGCGAATGCCAGCAGCAAGACCAGATTGAACTTCATGCGCAAACCCATGTGATAGGCTCCTTATTCAACCCGGTCCAGCGCGCATGACGCTGGCTTGTGGCTGACAGTTGTTGTTCATACCATCGAGGGCCTTGCTGAAACCGATGAGGCTGAACGTGACGGGAAATAGCTGCGTGACCGGCCAAGTGGGCCAGAACCGTAAATACACGGTGGTTTTGTGCCCCTTGCGAAATTGCTCGATCAATTCCGGTACATTCTGATCGAAGATTACGATCATGTTGTGATCAGTCTTATCGGAGCGGAGCGGTGGATTTTCATCTATTACTAGTTTCAAATCATTGAAAGATAAATCAAGTTCCGACTCGGTGATCGCCAGTAGGAGAGTGCCGTTGTACACCAGGGTCACTGGAGTGGTGTCGTAACCGTCCGAGGTGATTTGCGTGGCGCTGCTGAGCAGGCATCGGGTTTGGTGAGTGATAGGATCGGGTTGCAAGGCCAGTGTCCAGGCAGATGCGGCCTGACTGATCGCTAGCACCAGCCCCAGTCCCAGTCCCAGTCCCAGTCTTAGCTGCGGCTGGGTCACCTTGCGCCGGTTGATCGTCGGATTATGGGTCAGCACGATAGAAGGATCCTTTTGACGGCATGAGGTTGGGTTGAATCCTTTCGCATCGGTCAATCCGCCTTGATCGGGTCTGATTGTAGTGGTCTGCCCGTTGGCGGATTTCCTGTATAGTGATCAGATTAGACAACCGCTTGGATGCTTGCCATGACTGATGACTCTAGCGTGGATTCCAACGGCGCTCTCGCCAACAGTGGCGTCACTACCCAGTATCTGAGCGTGGCACCATTCATCACCAAAAATGAATGGGGGCGAACAGAAACTACCGTTATCTCCATCAATCCCCAGCAGGATGTTGATCTGTCATGCCCGCGATTCAAAACTCACTCGGCTTGGGGTGATGACAGCAGTCCGCACGATGGGTTGCTGGACCCAGAATTATGGTGCAACTGTGCCGATTAAGTTGAGATTTTAGTTCATATCGGAAACATTCTCATTTGACAACGTATTTCCTGATTTTCCATCATTTCTGATAAATGACGTCGTCATTTTAATCTAACCTATGGATTTATCTCATGGATTTTCTGAGCGACCTGCTTTCGTTCTTCCTGCATATCGACCAGCATCTCAGAGAATTGGCCGGTCAATACGGGAGTTGGTTGTACGCTATCCTGTTTTTGATCGTGTTCTGCGAAACCGGTTTGGTAGTGACGCCGTTTCTTCCGGGTGATTCGCTGTTATTCGCGGCGGGTTCGCTGGCCGCCATCGGCGCCATGAATATCCACGCTCTGTTTCTACTGTTAGCGGTAGCCGCCATCCTGGGCGACACGGTCAATTACGCGGTGGGTCATTACTTGGGAGAAAGGGTGTTCCGTCCCGACGCTCGGGTGCTCAAGCAGGCCTATCTGGATCGCACCCATCGGTTTTTCGAGCGGCATGGTGGCAAGACCATCATCATCGCTCGCTTCGTGCCGATCATACGTACCTTCGCCCCGTTCGTGGCCGGAGCCGGTAGCATGAGCTACCGCCACTTTCTAATTTATAACGTGGTCGGTGCTATCGCCTGGACTGCTTCGTTTCTGTACGGCGGCTATTTCTTCGGCAATCTGCCGTTCGTCAAACGAAACTTCACTCTGGTGATTCTGGTCATTATCGTGCTATCGATCATGCCGGGAGTATTCGAGTACTGGCGCCATCGCCGTGCTGGTGCGGAGGCGTCGACTGAATGATGTTGAAAGCTTGTGCTGCATTCGGCCGTTGTATAATTCGATCTTGATACCCCGTCTGGCAAACGGCGGAATGCCTGATCTGTTCGGTGACATTTTCAAGCAAATAATGCGTGAAAATTAAGTACTATTCTTGTAGGGATAAACGCACTTCATCTTCAACCTCATCAACGGAGTCCAAGCCATGAGCCATACGTGTCGCATTGAATTGGATGGCAAGTCCTATGACTTCCCCACCGTCGAAGGAACCGAAAACGAGCGAGGGATCGATATCACCACATTGCGTGATCGCACGGGCTATATCACGCTGGACGAGGGTTATGGCAACACGGGTTCTTGCACCTCGGCGATCACCTATATCGATGGTGATAAAGGTATTTTGCGCTATCGCGGAATTCCGATCGAACAACTGGCCGAAAAAGCCTCGTTCATCGAGACTGCTTGGCTGGTGATTTGGGGACGCCTCCCCACAGCGGAGGAACTACAGCGCTTTCGAACTCGGCTGACTGCCAACGAGATGTTACACGAGAGCTTGCGCAACAATTTCGAAGGATTTCCGCCCAACGCGCATCCGATGGCGATCTTGTCGGCGATGATCAACGCCATGAGCTGTTACGAGCCGGACATGATGGACATCGAGGACGATACCACCTTGGAGCGGGCGGCGGCGCGCATCATCTCTAAGGTGCGTACCATCGCAGCCGCTAGCTACAAGATGTCCATCGGCCAGCCGTTGATGTACCCGCATCCCGAATACAGTTACTGTAAGAATTTCTTGCACATGATGTTTTCCCTGCCTTATGGGGAATACGAACCCGATCCGGAAATCATCCATGCCCTTTCGCTATTTTTGATTCTGCATGCCGACCATGAGCAGAACTGCTCGACCAGTACGGTGCGGATGGTCGCCTCCAGCGGAGCCAACATGTTCGCCAGTTGCGCGGCAGGAGTGTGCGCGCTATGGGGACCACTGCATGGTGGTGCCAACGTGGCAGTGATCGAGATGCTGGAGTTCATCAGCCAGTCCGGAATGAAAGTGTCCGATTATGTCGCCAAGGTTAAGGAGAAGGATTCCAAGTTGCGCTTGATGGGCTTCGGTCATCGGGTCTACAAGAACTTCGATCCCCGCTCCAAGATTCTCAAGGCGGCGGCAGACAAGATGCTGGCCAGACTGAATATCCAAGATCCGTTGCTGGAGATTGCAGGCGAACTGGAAGATGTGGCGCTGAACGATCCCTATTTCGTCGAGCGCAAGCTGTATCCAAACGTGGACTTCTACAGCGGTATCATCCTGCGTGCCATGGGTATCCCTCTCAACATGTTCACCGTGATGTTTGCCATCGGCCGGATGCCGGGTTGGATCGCCAACTGGAAGGAAATCCACGACAATCCGAAGGCTCGCCTCAATCGGCCACGGCAGATCTATATCGGTAACACCATTCAGGACTACGTGCCGATCGATCAGCGTTAAGCGGATTGCGACCACGTTAGTGAGTGTGGTTTCCCGCCGAGGTTCTTGGGAGCTTGGCGGGAAGCCAGTTAGTCGTAGCGATTCCCCGCCGCTACTAGTTAGCTGAGCCTGTGATTATCGCGCAGGGCAGCCAGCCAGCCCTGAACCTGGCGTTCCAGCCAACCCCC
>JACSSB010000171.1 GCA_014879435.1 Phycisphaerales bacterium | reverse complement strand
GGCACTGGCTTATCGGCGACTCAACGAGATGGCAATGCAGGTATTGGAGCGCGACGGGTTGCTGATCTCTTGCTCTTGTTCGCAATTGTTATCGCGTGATGTCTTGGTGCAAACCCTGTTGCAAGGGTCGCGACATCTCGACCGCAATCTGGTCATTTTGGAGCAAGGTCGGCAGGGGCCGGATCATCCGGTTTTGCCCGCCATTCCCGAAACCGATTATCTCAAGGCGATATTCGCACGGGTACTGCCGACCTGAAAGGATGTAAGGAATTTAAGCGATGAATGAGCAGGATTTCCATCGCCTGATGCAGGTGCTGGAGGAGATACGTGATGGTCAAAAGTTGCAATTGGAGCGTCAGGCTGAGGCATTGACCGTGCAGCGGGCGCAGTTTGCACTGGTGCAAAAGCAGTATGAGCGTGCGGAACGTCTTCAGGAGCGTGCCGAGCAAATTCAGGCCAAAAGTGCGCAACTGGTCACCGGCACCCGCAAGACGATGGTGGTGATTCTGCCCATTCTCATCGTGCTAATAACTTATCTGACTTGGCTCATTTTTCGTTGAGCTGCGTGATCCGATTTCGTATTCCTGATTCAGTGGTCATGGTTAGTGACTGATCGCCAACGGTGACCTTATCTTTTGGGAGTTTTTCATGCTCGTACATCCCGATTTCGATCCGGTGGCGTTCAGTCTCGGGCCGTTGCATGTGCGCTGGTATGGCCTCATGTACCTACTGGGCTTCCTCGCCGGCTGGGCGCTGGGCCGTTACCGTGCCCGCAAACCCGATTCCGGTTGGACCACCGCTCAAGTGGACGATCTGGTGTTCTACATCGCCATGGGAGTGATTCTTGGTGGTCGGATCGGCTACATCCTGTTCTATAGCCTCAGCTCCTTCCTCGATAATCCCTTGGTGCTATTTCGAGTCTGGGAAGGCGGCATGTCGTTTCATGGCGGCTTTATCGGGGTGTTGCTGGCCATGCTGCTGTTTGCGCGCAAATACCAGCACCGATTCTGGGAAGCGATGGATTTTATTGCCCCCCTGATCGCGCCGGGCATCCTGTTTGGGCGGATCGGTAATTTTATCAACGGCGAATTGTGGGGTCGGGTCACTGATCTGTCGTGGGGCATGGTATTCCCGCGAACTGCTGATCAGTTACCACGCCATCCCTCGCAGTTGTACGAAGCGGCACTGGAGGGAGTAGCGCTGTTTTTGATCGTCTGGTTGTTCTCATCCAAGCCAAGACCCACCATGGCAGTATCGGGGGTATTCGCACTGAGCTACGGTATTTTTCGCTTTCTAGTAGAGTTCTTCCGCCAGCCGGATGTGCATCTTGGCTATCTGGCTTTTGGCTGGGTGACCATGGGGCAGTTGCTGTCGCTGCCCTTGATCATGGTGGGTGTGCTGCTATTGAAGTTGGCCTATCGTCGAACAACAATCCGAGCTGGAAGCGCGTCTTAGTGCTTTGTTCCATGCAAAGACAAGAAGGTTGGTAAAGCGCGGCAACCAAACTGGTTGCCGCGAGTCTTTAGGATGAGTGAGCCAGGCTTTATCTGTTCGATCAAGAAGGAGGGTGGCCATGTTTTTGTGCATCTGCAAGTCGGTTTCCGACACGCAAATCCGTGAGGCGGTCGAGCAAGGCGCCCGAAGCGTGGGGGATCTCAGTGCCCGTTTTGGGCTAGGCACCGAGTGCGGTAAGTGCTTGGACGACGTGCGCCAGGTTTTGGATGCTTGCTTGCTGGCTCCATCATCGGCTTCAGAGTCAGTTCCAGTATCGGCCCCAATAGATCATGCCACGGCAGTAGCCGTTGAGATGACACCACCCGCATCTGCGGTCGAGCCTGCTCCGCAGCGTGCGGCCTGGTTTGCTGTGGATTTATGAGTTTTAAGAGAGCGATCCGATGAAAGGCGATGCCAAAGTTGTTGAGTACCTGAACCAATCTCTCAAGAATGAACTGACCGCCATCAATCAGTATTTTCTGCATGCGCGCATATTCGACAACTGGGGTTTCACTAAACTGGGCAAGCACGAATACGAGGAGTCGATCGACGAGATGAAGCACGCCGATCTATTGGTGCGGCGCATTCTGGAGCTGGAAGGTCTGCCCAACTTGCAGGATTTGGGCAAGCTTTATATCGGTGAAAACGTCGAGGAAGCGTTTCGCGGGGATCTGAAACTTGAATACAACGCTCATCCGTTGTATCGGGAAGCCATCGCTTATTGTGAAAGCTGTGCCGATTATGTCACTCGCGATCTGCTGGTGGCCATCTTGACCAGCGAAGAACAGCACATCGGTTGGCTGGAAACGCAGTTGGCATTGGTGGGTCGTCTGGGTTTAGCCAATTATCTACAAGCGCAGATGTAGCATCGTTCTGGTGAATGGTTTTCATGCTACGATTTCGACAAACTGGCCTGTCAAGTCAAATCAGGCCAAGCCCATGCAATCGACCGCAGTGCGTCGTACCACGGTCGTCAGAACCAAGAGTTGAGGGGAGTCGCCGATGCTGATTTATAACCTGTTTCCCTTGTTGGCTGGACCTTTCGGGGATTGGGAATCGCACCTCGAACGGGCTGCCAGCATGGGATTCGACTGGGTTTTCGTCAATCCAGTCCAAAAGCCTGGATCTTCGGGCAGTCTTTATTCCATCGCCGACTACTTCAAACTTAATCCCCTGCTGGTTGATCCGGCATCCAAGCTTTCCCCCGATCAGCAGATCAAAGCCGCACTGGCCGCCGCCGACCGCCTTGGACTCAAGGTGATGGTGGATTTAGTCATTAATCATTGCGCCTTCGACTCTGAGTTAACACGCCAGCACCGTGAATGGTTCATGCAGGAAAATGGTGAGATTGCTCACCCGTTTTGCATGGAGGATGGCCATAAGGTGGTATGGGGCGATCTGGTCCGTTTCGATCACCAACATACTTCCGACCCAGAAGGGTTGTATCGCTATTTTTATCAAATCGTCGAATACCTGCTGGGACTGGGATTCAAAGGATTTCGTTGCGACGCGGCCTACCAGATTCCCGGTCATATGTGGGGGCGATTGATCCGCGAGATCCGGCAGAAATATCCCGATGCGGTCTTTACTGCCGAAACTCTAGGATGTACTGCTGATCAGACCAAGCAGACCGCCCAGGCCGGTTTTGACTATGTATTCAACAGCTCCAAGTGGTGGGATTTCCATGGGGCTTGGCTGTTGGAGCAGTATCAGTTGGTTCGTGACATCGCACCATCTATCAGCTTCGCCGAAAGTCACGATACCGAGCGCTTGTTCCAGGAGGTCAACGGCAACGTGGCGGCGATGAAGCAACGCTATCTGTTTTCGGCGCTGTTTTCCGCTGGAGTCATGATGCCGATTGGATTTGAATATGGCTTCCGCCGTCGGTTGCATGTGGTCAACACACGTCCTAGTGATTGGGAACAGCCCAATATCGACTTGTGCGAGTTCATCACTGCGGTCAATGCGATCAAGCGTCAGTACCCCATCTTTTGTGAGGAATGCCCAACCACAATCCTGCCTTATCAGAACCCTAACATTCTGGTTATGTGGAAAGCGTCCACTCGGTCCCATGAGGAGGCGCTGCTCATTCTCAACAAAGATCCCTGGAATCATCAATATTTTTACGCTGAAAATCTAGGTACCTTCATCCAGGCTGGTGCGCCGCTGCAGGATGTGTCGCCGGAATATACCCTGGAGTATATCCCTCGGCCTTTTGCCTATGATCTGCGACCCGGTCAGGCGTTTGTGATGGTCGCTAGTCGCGATCATCTACCGGTTTGACGGGAAGAAGCGCACGGGTATAGCGCGACTTTCAGTCTTCTTTTAGAACAGAGGGGCCTGACTGCCGTGTCCGGCCCCGGAATCCGAGATAATAAGGACGGCAGTTCATGTATATCGTTCAAATTGCTACTGAATGCGCCCCCGTGGCCAAAGTCGGCGGGTTGGCGGATGTAATCTTTGGCCTCAGCAGGGAGCTGGAAATTCGTGGTAACGAGGTCCATCTCATCCTGCCGAAATACGACTGCATGCGCTATGACCATATCTGGGGTCTACAAATCAGCATGAAGGATTTGTGGGTACCCTGGTATAACGGTGCCATTCATTGCTCGGTGTGGTTTGGCTTCGTTCACGGCCGCAAATGCTTCTTCATCGAGCCACATTCTCCGGATAATTTTTTCAATCGCGGACACTTCTACGGCTTCTCAGATGATGTCAGTCGTTTTGCGTTCTTCAGCAAGGCGGCCCTGGAATTCTTGTACAAGGACAACCGTCGTCCCGACATCATCCATTGCCACGACTGGCAAACCGGGCTGGTACCAGTGTTACTGTATGAGCAATACGCCCATGTCGGGATGGGTTCACAGCGGGTTTGCTACACCATCCATAATTTCAAGCATCAGGGTCTGACGGGAGAATACGTGCTGTGGGCGACCGGCCTGACCAATATCGCCCAGTATTTTAATTTTGATCGGTTGCGCGATAACTTCAATCATACCGCTGTGAATTTGATGAAGGGCGGTATCGTTTACTCGAATTTTGTGACTACGGTATCACCGACACACGCCCATGAGGCGCGCTTTACCGACCAGGGTAGTGGACTCAACCATACCTTGAACGTTCACTGTGGTAAGTTCGGTGGGGTGTTGAACGGTGTCGATTACGATGTCTGGAATCCAGAGGTCGATCCGTATATTCCCAGTCGCTACAATGTCGAGACCCTAGATGGCAAATATGGCAACAAGGAAGCGTTGCGCGACCGTTTATGGTTACGTAAGGATTTCAAACCCATCATCGCTTATGTGGGTCGGCTCGACAGCCAGAAAGGCGTCCATCTGATTCATCACGCCATTTTCTATGCCATGCGCAGCAACGCGCAATTCGTGTTGCTCGGTTCCAGCCCCGATCCGCATATCAACCAACATTTCTGGAATTTGAAGCGGCATCTCAACGATAACCCGGATTGTCACCTAGAATTGAGTTTCGACGAAGAATTGTCGCACCTGATCTATGCCGGGGCGGACATGGTCGTCATGCCGAGTCTGTTTGAGCCTTGTGGTCTGACCCAAATGATCGCGCTGAAATACGGCACAGTGCCGATCGTGCGTGAGGTTGGTGGACTCAAGGATACGGTGTTCGACAAGGATTATTCGCACAAGCCGTTCGAGGAACGTAATGGCTATGTCTTCCAGGAACCCGATCATTCCGGCATCGAATCGGCCATGCATCGCGCCATTGCTTTATGGCACGCTTATCCAGACGATTTTCGCCGGATGATGGTTCACGGTATGAATTATGATTATTCATGGTACCGGCCCGGTCAGGATTATCTGAATATTTACGAGCACATCCGCGCCAAGTGAAGGTGTGGATGGCTGTAAAGAGGCTACTTCGCACCACACCCGCTTGCTGGATCGTGCCGTATCTTAAGGCACGATCCACCCACCGCACAGGAGAAAGTCACGCATGAGCCAGCTTCCAGAATATGTCGATGGATTGCCGAATATCTGCGGCGCGGAGTCGCTTGTGGAGCAGACCGTGCGCGCCAGTCGCGATCGACCGGTATTCTTGCCAGAAAGTCGGATCGATTTTGGGCATGTGCGTGCTGCCTGCGCGATTGCCTTGCACATGCATCAACCGCTGATTCCAGCGGGTGGTGGTGATTTGTCTACTGCAGCCATCATCAGCAATCTTCAGTACATGATGGAAAACCAGGGAATCGGTGACAATCACAATGCCCCGGTCTTTCATTGGTGCTACAAGCGGATCGGTGAATTTGTTCCGCAGTTGATTGATGAAGGTAAAGAGCCACGAGTCATGCTGGAGTATTCCGGTACTCTATTCCATGGTTTGCGCGCCATGGGTTTGCATGATGTGTTCGACGCCTTGAAGAATGCAACCTGCAATCCGGCTTACCGGCGCGGCGTGGAATGGTTGGGGTGTCCGTGGGGTCACGCGGTGGCACCTTCGACGCCGACCCAGGATTTCCGCTTACATGTCAAAGCTTGGCAGCAGCATTTTGCGGCCATTTTTGGTCTGGAGGCGCTGGAGCGGGTACGTGGGTTTTCCCCTTCGGAGATGGCTTTACCCAATCATCCCGACATCGCCTATGAATACATCAAGACCTTGGTCGATTGTGGTTATCAATGGGTGCTGGTACAGGAACACACTGTGGAGCGCCCGGAGAATGGTTGGGGACCGGAGAAAAAACACCTGCCACATCGACTGATCTGCACCAATTCCAAGGGTGAGACCGTCAGCATCATCGCCATCATCAAGACCCAGGGTAGCGATACCAAACTGGTGGCGCAGATGCAGCCCTATTATGAAGCCAAGAGCTTGTCGCGCTGGGAATTAGCAGGGAAGTCAGTGCCACCACTGGTCACGCAGATCGCCGATGGCGAGAACGGTGGGGTGATGATGAACGAGTTCCCCGGTAAGTTCTTTGATGCGATTCGCGAAGCTTCTGGATCGGATGTGCCGTTCATGAACGCTACCGAGTACCTGGAGCATCTCTTTGCGCTGGGTATCAAAGAAGCCGATTTGCCAACACTGCAACCATCATCCCAAAAGCGGATTTGGGACCGTTTCCAACCCGGTGGTGGACCAGAAAAGTTGGAAAAAGTCATCGCCGAACTGAAGCAGGAAGATGGTCGCTTCAATATGGAAGGTGGCAGTTGGACCAACGATATTTCCTGGGTACGCGGCTATGACAATGTGCTCGGACCCATGGAAAAGGCCAGCGCGCAATTCTTCGAAAAGGTATTGAAACCAAAGACGGCGCCCAGCGATCCGCGTTTTCGCAATGCGCTGTTCCACCTGATGTGCTCGCAGACCAGTTGCTATCGCTACTGGGGGCAGGGCTTGTGGACCGATTACGGTCGCGAAATCTGTCGGCGAGCCAGCAGCATTGTCGAGAATGATTTTTAGCGGTTCAGGCCATTCCGCCGTGCCAGCTCCCGATTTATCATTATAAAAAATAGGGTCGTGGCGGGTACCGGGATTTTTCCGGCGTTCGTGACCAGCGAATCATCAGGAGGAGGCAGCATCATGGCGGACACCTTCTATCATGCTTTGGTGTTGAGTCTGCACCAACCATCTGGAAATCTAGAGCATTTATGGGAACATAACGAATGGGAAGCCAAGGAGATTCTGTTTGCGATGGATCGCATACCCCGTTCGCTATGGGATTATCAGGATATCGGTCGAGTCCACTTGGCGCTATCGGGCACTTTATTGGAAGTGCTTTCGAATCCAGATTTTCAGAGCCGGGTGTATGGGACCGTGGATTGCGGTTCGCTGCTCTGGTATCTGCAGAATAATCGGATCATCGATATTCTCGGTACGGGATATTACTACCCGGTACTGCCATTGATCCCACCGGCCGATTGGGAAGCGCATTTGGATCGCTGGCAGAGAAGTGCCAGTCATCTGTTGGTTCGCGATCATTGCCAGGGATTTTGGCCGCCGGAAATGGGGTTCTGTATGGAAATGATCCCCATGCTGCGTCGCTTCGGTTACCGCTTTGTGTTGGTGGATTGCGAGCATGTACGGCCCGTCACGCCAATGAATTGGCAGGAGCTGCGTTATCGGCCACATATCGCCCGTTTTGGTGATGATGAAATCATCGTGATCGTGCGGGATCGGGAACTCTCGAATGCCCAGGAATCGGGCATGGATCTGAAATGGTTCGTTCGAGAGATCCAGGAGCGGCTGAAGGAATGCGATTTCGTACCGCTGGTTACGACCTGTACCGATGGTGAAAATGGCGGTTGGTTTCGCAATGTCACCCCCGGTAGCAATTTCTGGGACGCCTTTTATAAGCCGCTATTGGATACAGCGCGCGCGGGCCAGCATGCGATTCGACCGATCTTTATTGAGGATTATCTAGATCAGTTTGGCGTGGGGGGTGAAGTCACCGTGGGGCCAGGGGCATGGAATACCGGATGGCACAACGGGCGTGATTTCGTGCAATGGTCTGGTTCACAGGCGCAGCAGGATGCGTTGACGCGGGCTGGCGAAATCAGCCAAGCCGTGCAGGCCGCACTGCGTAACGCCACCCACATCGGCTCGGCTAATCCTGAATTGCTCGACTTGTTGGAAGAAGCCCACTGGCGGGTACTGCGAGCGGAGACCAGTTGCAATTTCTTTTGGGGCGAGGCTTGGGTCATGCGTTGTCACGCCGATCTCGATCAGGCTTGTGAATACCTGGAGCGAGCCAACGCCTGCTTTATCTGAAGGAATCTGTGTGATTGGAGCGATCTGTAATGGTTCGGATCGCCCCTGCCACCGCATTCCATTACAGCATTTCTGTGATCGTGTTTCGCAGTTTCGACATATCCAGCAAACCCAGCCGATATTGCACAATATGCCCTTCCGGTGAGATCAGCACTGAGGTGGGAGTCAGTTGCACATTATCGAACTCGCGAGCGATTCGTTCCGTACGATCCAGGACGACCGGATAGGGAATCTGCCGTTGCTGCACCATGGCGCGTACCTGCTCCGGTGGATCATAAGCCATAGCGACGCCGATAATTTCCAGCCCCTTTGGGTGTAATTCCCGATACAGATCAATTAAGTGCGGTATTTCCTCGACGCAACCGGGGCAGGTTGTCGCCCAAAACGTGACTAGTACCGGTTTGCCACGCAGTTGTTCTAGGGTCAGGGTTCGTCCGTCCAGGGTTTCGCCAACCAATGGTGGGGCCGCACGTAAACCAGCGGGCATAAACCAGATCGCGGCGAATGCCAGAACGACTACGAGTACGAAGCCGGCGATGGCGGTTTCTTTGTACGATTTCACGGCTCAAGATCTCCCACTGCGAGGGGTTGCGGTGAAGAACGGTCAGAAAGGAAGCGATGCTGGAATAAGACCGCTGCAACCGTCAAAAGTAGCGGTATTCGCGATTATGCCAGAATGCATTGGGTTGCATGGTGGGTTGAACATCGTATGATGCGGTTTTCCAGTGGTAACTGCAGGTGATTGAACGATGATCAAGGTGGGTATTGTGGGGGGGACCGGGTATACCGGTGTCGAGCTACTTCGGTTGTTGGCGACCCATCCGGGCGTGGAACTGGCGGTCATCACTTCGCGTGGTGAAAAGGGCGTCAAGGTCAGCGAGCTGTTCCCCAATTTACGTGGTCGAGTGAATCTGAGCTTTGTCGAGCCAGATGTGGCTGCGCTCGAAAACTGCGACGTGGTATTTTTCGCCACTCCCAACGGTACGGCTATGCGAAGTGTGCCGGCACTGCTGGAAGCCGGGGTCAAGGTCATCGATTTGGCTGCTGATTTCCGTTTGCAGCAGCTCGAAGACTGGGAACAGTGGTATGGAATGCCACACGCCTGCCCGGAGATCTTGGCGGAAGCGGTGTATGGCCTGCCTGAGATCCATCGTGACGCAATTCGCTCCGCCCGCTTGGTGGCTAATCCCGGCTGCTACCCGACTGCCGTGCAATTGGGGTTTCTACCACTGTTGGAGGCTGGGGTAATCGATCCGCAATCGTTGATCGCCGATGCCAAATCGGGGGTGAGTGGTGCGGGTCGCAAGGCCGAGATTGGTATCCTGTTGGCTGAAGCGGGCGATAATTTCAAAGCTTATAATGTGCCGGGACATCGCCATCTGCCGGAAATCCATCAAGGATTATCAGCGGTGGCCAAGGGACCGCTGAATCTGGTGTTTGTGCCGCATCTGACGCCGATGATCCGTGGTATGCACACTACTTTGTATGCAACGCTAAGCGTTCCCGACGTTGATCTGCAGGCACTGTTTGAGCAGCGCTATGATTCCGAGCCATTCGTGGATGTTTTGCCGCCACGTTCTCACCCCGAAACCCGTGGTGTGCGTGGAGCGAATCAATGCCGGTTGGCGGTGCATCGACCACAGAATGGTAAAACTGTGGTGGTGCTTTCAGTGATCGATAACTTGGTCAAGGGAGCGGCTGGCCAAGCGGTGCAGAACATGAACCTCATGTTTGGTCTGCCGGAAACTACCGGTTTGGACGGTATCGCACTGCTGCCTTAGGTACAAAACGATTCTTGACCCAACCAGTCAACAATCGGACAATGAATTCATACTGTATTGAGAGAGGGCCGAGTGATGAATGCTACCGTCGAAACGTTTACTCCTAGCGATGATCCACTGTTGTTTACC
>JACSSB010000125.1 GCA_014879435.1 Phycisphaerales bacterium | reverse complement strand
GTCGGCCACGGTGCCAGCGGTTTAGTGAACGGCCGGGCGTTGCTGGTCGGTAACCGCCGACTGCTGGAAAACCACGGTATCGACCCTACCTCGCTCCAGGCCGAGGCAGAACGGCTGGCTGCTGCAGGACAGACTCCGATCTTGATCGCCATCGACGGCCAAGCTGCCGGTATCGTTGCGGTGGCCGATCCGATCAAAACGGATTCGATCACCGCAATTCGCCGCCTGCGAGAACTCGGACTCAAAGTCGTGCTGCTGACTGGAGATCATGCCGCCACCGCTCGCGCCATCGCCGCCCAAGTGGATATCACCGAAGTCCACGCCGAGATTCCACCCACGGGCAAGGCGGAGGTTATCGCTCGCCTACAGGCCCGCGGCGAAGTGGTTGGCATGGTGGGCGATGGGATCAACGATGCTCCGGCGTTGGCGCAGGCCGACGTCGGGCTGGCGATGGGTACCGGTACCGATATCGCCATCGAAAGCGCTGGGATCACGCTGGCATGGGACTCTCTGCACGGTATCGCCGATGCTGTCGCGCTTTCTCGCGCCACCTTGCGTAACATCAAGCAGAATCTGTTCGGCGCTTTCCTTTACAATACCTTGGGAATTCCACTCGCGGCGGGTGCGCTCTACCCCGCGACGGGATTGTTGCTCAACCCGATGCTGGCTGGCGCGGCTATGGCGCTCTCGTCCTTCACCGTTGTTAGTAACGCCAATCGGCTACGCGGGTTCCAGCCACGAGGCCAATCGACATGAGTGCACTGATCGTCAATCTGACCGGACTCGGGGCCATCGCCCTCATTGTCTGGTGGTTCTGGCTGGCACGCCCATGAAATCGCCATCGCTTGCCAAACTTTCCTGGTTCCAGCGCTTGGGACTCGCCATCGCTTCGGCGGTAGTCGTAGTGCTCGGTTTCGCCGTCGCTTCAGTATTATTCATCGTTCTACTGCTGACGGGGCTGGTGGTCGGCGGCTGGCTGTGGTGGCGATTGCGCCGACTGGCGCGTCAGATGTCGCCAGCCACCTCGGATTTCATCGACGGAGAATACACGGTGGAATCGGAACGACCGGTACTGGAAGATCGAGCAAGCTCCGCCGAAGTGGCGGAACGCACCTCGGCCACGCCGCGTCGCACACCGTGAACACCATCGAGCAGCGCCCCGCCACCACGGGATCACTAGCCCAGCGTATTTTGGCGGAACAGGTCCGACTGCTGTACGCGCAGGCGCCGCTCGACACCATTGCCAGCCTGCTGATCGCGCCCATGCTGGTATTTGTTTACTGGGGCGTAGTACCGCATACGATCTTGCTGGGCTGGCTCGCCCTGCTGGAAACCACCATTCTGATCCGAATGGCACTGATCGCCGCATTCCGGCGCGACCCGAACTCGGATGCCGATGCCGCTCGTTGGGCTAGACGTTATACCTGGGCTTGCACCGTCAGTGGCGCCTGCTGGGGGGGATGTCTCATCTTATTGGTCCTTTTTCCCTCGCTGGTGTACCAAAGCCTGACCGCGCTGGTGCTGGGAGGTGTGCTGATGGGCAGCGCGCCGACTATGGCATCGGTACTGATCACCTATGTCGCCTATGTGCTACCCCTGATCCTGCCATCGATGCTCTGGCTGTTGCTGCAGGATGACCC
>JACSSB010000251.1 GCA_014879435.1 Phycisphaerales bacterium | reverse complement strand
ATCCGAGTCGGTCGGGAGGCGCACATTCCGGTTTATAGCGCCGATACCGATTCGGTGGAACGCGGGACAGTGGCTGCGCTCGGCTTCGATTATTACGATGTGGGCCGACAAACCGGACAGTTGGTGGTGCGGGTATTGCGTGGCGAAAATCCGGGTGAAATGGCGGTGGAGCGGATCAAAACGCTCAAGCTGTTTCTCAATCCGGGTGCGGCGGCGCGGATGGGCGTGGTCATTCCCGAAGCCGTGCGCCAGCGGGCAGCGCATGTGGTCGAGCCCTGAGCGATGAGCACTTTTGCCCTGTTTGGCGCCATCGAAATGGGTTTGATCTACGGACTGGTGGCGCTTGGCGTTTATCTCTCGTTTCGGGTGCTGCAATTCCCCGATTTAACCGTCGATGGCAGTTTTCCGCTGGGTGCGGCAGTGACCGCTATTTTAATCGTTCATCAAGTCAATCCCTGGCTGGCGACTTTGGCAGCGATGCTGGCCGGAGCGGTGGCCGGATTAGTGACCGCTTGGCTAAATCTGCGTCTGCGCATCCTCAATCTATTGGCCAGCATCTTGGTGATGATCGCGCTGTATTCGATCAATTTGCGGATCATGGGGCGGCCCAATGTGGCGCTATTGGGTGAGCAGACCATCCTGACGCCTTTGCAGGATCTGGCGCTGCCCACCTATATATTGACGCCGCTGGCTTTTGCCGTGGCTGTCGTGGTGATCAAGTGCTTGCTGGATCGATTCCTGAATTCGGAACTAGGGTTGGCGCTGCGTGCGACGGGGGTCAACCCGCGCATGGCGCAAGCGCACGGTATCCGGGTGCAATTCGCTATTTTTCTAGGCATGGCCCTGAGCAACGCACTGGTAGCTTTGGCGGGTGCCTTGTTCGCCCAAGCTCAAGGTAGCGCTGACGTAACGATGGGAGTTGGGACCATCGTGGTCGGACTGGCGGCAGTGATCGGCGGCGAAGCGTTGTTGAATCCGCGTACCGTGGCTTGGGCTACCACCGCCTGCATCCTCGGTTCGCTGCTGTATCGCTTGGTCGTGGCGCTGGCTTTGAACGCCGGTCTGTTCGGCCTGCAAGCACAGGATTTGAATTTGGTGACGGCCGTATTGGTGGCCCTAGCTTTGGTGTTGCCACGATTACGAGTGAAGGGACAGGCTTAGCGATCCGCTGGGAATTGGATCGGTTTTTTGCCTAAATGGATATTTGTGGATATTTATGGATATTTTATGGGTATCAATAAACCCATTATGGATAGAAAATAGGCGCCTTCATGAAAAATGCCTCCCTCAAAATCACCCCTGAAATACTCCGACTGATTGCCGACATCGATGAATTCAAAGGGGTCTGGCGGGCGATGAAGACACTTGCGCCGGAACGGTTGGCGGTTCTGCGGCGCGTCGCCACGATTGAAAGTATCGGTTCTTCGACTCGCATCGAGGGAGCAAAGCTGTCGGATCGTGAAGTAGAAACCTTGCTTGGGCGGCTGGAGCACACCGCTTTCGTGAGCCGCGACGAACAGGAAGTTGCAGGTTATGCCGAGCTGATGGAGACCATTTTCACCAATTACTTAGAGATTCCCCTGACCGAAAACTATCTCAAGCAGCTTCACGCCATGTTGCTTCGGCATACAAGCAAGGACCAACGTCATCGTGGGGAATATAAGAAGCTTGCAAATCACATCGAAGCTTTTGGGCCAGCCGGGGAAAGTCTGGGTATCGTCTTTGCCACAGCTTCGCCCTTCGAGACCCCTTTACGGATGCAGGAGCTCTTGGTTTGGACACAAGAAAGCCTAAGCGATGCTAGCCTGCATCCGCTCGTCGTGATCGGGATATTCGTGGTGGAGTTTCTGGCTATTCATCCTTTTCAGGATGGAAACGGTCGACTCTCCCGCATACTGACCACATTGCTGCTACTGCGTGCTGGCTACGCTTATGTGCCGTTCAGTGCGCTGGAAAGCATCATTGAGCAGAATAAAGACAGCTACTACCTCGCCTTGCGACGGACCCAAGGAACGCTCACTCACGAAACTCCCGATTGGGAGCCGTGGCTACTCTTCTTCCTGCGCTCGCTGAAACGACAGAAAGATCGACTCGCTGCGAAGATTGCGCACGAATCGCGTTTAGAAGGTTTGCACCCGGATGCTTTGACGATTTTGGAACAGGCGCGGACACAAGGACGGATGACCACTGGTCAGGCCGAAAAGCTAAGCGGCGCACCCAGGCCAACTGTCAAAACTCGACTTGCTGAGTTGGTGAGTCGTGGGTTATTGATCCGGCAGGGGAAGGGTAGGGGGGCGTGGTATAGCCTGCCACCCCAACAGGAAGAGGAGTAACGCTAAGCAATCGCTTCGCTCATCGATTCCGTTACTCACCGCCCATTTTGTGTTCTCGGTTCCACCCACAGCCGATCCCGCAGCCCTGAGGAACGCCGCAGCCGCCGCCCGATTGCCGCTGCGAATACTTCGGGCATTCCATAAAACACCGCTTCCCGTTTCGCCCGTGTCAGTGCCGTGTACACCAACTCCCGGCTCAGTACGGGTGAAGGCTCGTTCGGCGTCACCACCAGCACCTGTTCAAATTCCGAACCTTGGCTCTTGTGCACTGTCATCGCGTACACGGTTTCATGCTCCGGCAATCGGGCCGGGGCGAAACTGCGCAGCGTGCCGTCGTTGCCCAGAAAAAACACCTTCAACCGTTCCGCTGCATCCGGGTCGGGCAGGGTGATGCCGATATCGCCATTGAACAAGCGTAGGTTGTAATCGTTACGGGTCACCATGACCGGGCGGCCTGCATACCAGTTCAGGCGGGTATCGATCAATCCTCGTTTCTGCAAGGCGGCCTCGCATAAGCGGTTCAGTGCCTCGATTCCGAACGGTCCACTACGCAGCGCCGCTAATATCCGAAAACGGTTGAACTGCTCGAACACGGCCACCGGCTCGGCGTTGGCCTGCACCGCACGTAAATAGGGAGCGAATCCGGTCGCAACCGGTTCCGCCAACTGTTCCGCTAAAGCAGCAGGATCGACCAGATCCCGCCACGCGATATCTTTATGTGATGCCTCTGTCAGCAGGCTCAGTGCCAGCGCCGATTTGCCGCTGTTCACCGCCCGTGCCAGCGCGCCGATCCCGCTATCTGCGCTGAAACGATAACTGTGACGCAACAGCACGATGGTATCGACCAGCGGCGACGACGATTCCCGACCGCGTGGCAACGACTCGCCGCTCAGCACCGTCAGCCGCGCCCGAAATTCTGGGGAAAAGCGTCCAGCTCCGGCGCACAGATCGCCCAGTACCGCGCCCGCTTCCACCGAAGCCAATTGATCCTTATCCCCCAGCAAAATCAAACGCGCCTCGGCGGGTAGCGCTGCCACGGTCTTGGCCAGCAATGCCAAATCGACCATCGACACCTCATCCACCACCAGCACATCCAAGGGCAGCGGATGATCGGGATCATGGCGGAAGTAAACCGAATTCGGCACGGCACCGAGTAGACGATGCAGGGTGGACGCTTCTTCAGGAATTTGCGCCAGTCGCTCTGCGGCTAATTCCAGCGAGGGTTTGGCGGCGCGGATCGATTCCCGCAGGCGAGCGGCCGCCTTGCCGGTCGGTGCGGCCAAAGCGATGCGTAACGGTCGTCCACCGGTCTGGCCGGTGAGCAAGGCCAAAATCCGCAACACGGTGCTGGTTTTACCGGTGCCAGGTCCACCAGAAATCACGCAGACTTGTTTCAGCGTGGCCACCGCCGCCGCCACCTTTTGCCAATCCGGGCCGCTCAATTGCAGATGGCGTGGGAACAGCCGTGCCAAGTCGGCGTGTAATTGCGCTTCATCCAGTAGCGGCGGCACGATCTGTGCGCGCTGCAACAGATTTTCGGCCAGCTTCCATTCGTATTCCCAATAGCGGTACAGATACAGCCGACCGCGTCGGTCCAGCACCAGCGGTCGCCGCTCGCCGGGTCGGCCCACCACCGGACTGGCGCGCAGGGTATTCAGCCAATCATGGATGGGCGGTGGCATAAACGGTGGCGGTTCAACTCCATCCCGTCCGGCACTGCCCAGCGTTCGTCGCAACCACTGGGGCAAATTAACGCAGATATCACCTTGGCCGGTGGCGTGGCTGGCCAGCGCTGCCGCCCAGGCCAATTCCGGTGAGCCGTCACCGGCCAGCCGGTTGATAAAGCGGGCGAAATGGATATCCAGGTCGCTTAACAGACCGCGTTGATGGGCGATGCTCAGGGCCGACTCCACTGGGCCACCTACGCTCGGAACTGGCCAGCGGCTCTTTATATCGATGTTTTTGTTCATGTTATGTCCAGTGCTATATCGGCGCTCATACAAAATATCGATAAGTATTTCAATTTATATTCGTTAACAGCATAAGGAGATCGCCCTAAATTACTTCCGATCCTCAACCGGTTTGGAGCAAGCGGTACTATGAACAAAAGCGGCTTTTTCTTCGCGTTACTGGCTTTTACCTTAGCGACTGTAGTCCCGCTCTCCGCGAGTGCGGAAACACAGATACTGAACGTTTCCTACGACCCTACTCGCGAGCTTTATCATGACTTTAACATCGCTTTTGCCAAGTATTGGAAGGCACAAACTGGTGAAGAGGTTGCGGTTCAACAGTCTCATGGTGGCTCTGGTAAGCAGGCGCGGGCGGTGATCGATGGCCTGGAAGCCGATGTGGTGACGTTAGCGCTGGCTTACGACATCGACGCCTTGGCCGAGCATGGTCAGTTGATTCCGGCGAATTGGCAACAGCGATTACCGAACAACAGCGCCCCTTACACTTCGACCATCGTGTTCCTGGTGCGTAAGGGCAATCCGAAAGGCATCAAGGACTGGAGCGATCTGGTTAAGCCGGGTGTCGCCGTGATCACTCCCAACCCCAAAACCTCGGGGGGCGCACGCTGGAATTATCTGGCTGCCTGGGGCTATATCCTCAAGCAGCCCGGCGGCGATGAAGCCAAGGCCCGCGCCTTCGTAAGCCAAATTTACAAAAACGCTCCTGTACTCGACTCTGGCGCACGTGCTTCGACCATTACCTTCGTTGAGCGTGGCATTGGCGACGTACTCATCTCCTGGGAAAACGAAGCGTATCTGGCTGCCAAGGAGTTAGGACCGGACAAATTCGAGATCATCACGCCCTCGCTGTCGATCTTGGCCGAGCCACCGGTAACCGTGGTCGATAAAGTGGCTGACAAGAATGGAACACGCAAAGTGGCCGAAGCCTATTTGCAATATCTCTACAGCGAGGAAGGCCAAAAGCTGGCCGCTAAATATTTTTATCGGCCACGCGATGCCAAGGTGGCAGAACAATACGCTGGGCAATTCTCCAAACTCCAACTGTTTACTATCGATGAGCTGTTCGGTGGCTGGAAAAATGCACAGAAAACCCATTTCGCTGACGGCGGTATATTCGATCAAATCTATCAGCCCGGTGCGAATTAAGCAGGTATTCATGCTTTTAAATTTTGACTGGCTTATAACCCGATTCGGAGCCTAAGCAATGAGCATTGCCGATGGAGTCGCGAGCAAAAAAAGGGTCGGCAAGGCGCGTCAGGTTTTGCCGGGATTTCCGCTGGCACTGAGCTATACCCTATTTTATTTATGCCTGATTGTCCTGATCCCGTTAAGTGCGGTGTTTCTAAAAACCGCTACATTAAGCTGGGATCAGTTCTGGTCGATTATCAGCGCCCCACGGGTGATGGCTTCGTATCGGGTTACTTTCGGTATTTCATTGCTGGCCGCTGCCCTTAATGGAATCTTCGGGCTGATTTTAGCTTGGGTCTTGGTGCGCTATCGCTTTCCGGGTAAGCGGATCGTGGATGCGCTCATCGATCTCCCCTTTGCCTTGCCCACCGCCGTTGCTGGTATTGCACTGACTGCCATCTATGCAGGCAACGGTTGGTTGGGGCAGTGGTTGGAGCCATTAGGGTTGAAAATCGCCTTTACTCCGCTGGGTATTCTGGTCGCGCTAACTTTTATCGGCTTGCCGTTTGTAGTGCGCACGGTGCAGCCGGTGTTGGAAGAGTTGGATATCGAGTTGGAAGAAGCTGCCGCCAACCTCGGTGCGAATCGTTGGCAAATCTTTTGGCGAGTGTTGTTGCCGCTGCTATCGCCAGCGCTACTGACTGGTTTTGCATTGGCCTTTGCGCGTGGTGTCGGCGAATACGGCTCGGTCATCTTTATCGCGGGCAATGTGCCGTTGGTATCGGAAATCGTGCCGTTGTTGATCATCAGTAAGTTGGAGCAATTCGATTATGTCGGTGCGACCGCCATCGCTGTGGTCATGCTGGTAGTCTCATTCCTTTTGCTATTTTTGATCAATGGATTACAGCTCTGGGTTAGCCGTGGCGGAGCAAGGAGTTAAACATGGGTGCTGTTGACGCTGCACATTGGGTCACTCGTGCCCAGCGTTTCGAGAAAAATATCGCCACCCGCGAATCGGCTTGGGTGAAATGGATGCTGATTGTTATCGCCCTGACGTTCTTTGGGCTATTTCTACTGCTGCCATTGGTGACAGTATTCATTGAAGCGTTTCGTAAGGGTTGGCAGATCTATTTGGCAGCACTGGTTGAGCCGGATGCACTGTCCGCGATCACCCTGACTTTGTTGGTGGCGGCTATTGCCGTGCCACTCAATCTGGTTTTTGGTGTGGCAGCGGCTTGGGCTATCGCTAAATTCAATTTTCGCGGTAAACAATTGCTGACTACGCTAATCGATTTACCGTTTTCAGTCTCACCAGTAGTGGCCGGCCTGATTTTCGTTTTACTGTTTGGGGCACAGGGCTGGTTCGGATCTTGGTTGTTTGCCCACGATCTTAAAATCATTTTCGCGGTGCCTGGCTTGGTCATCGCAACGATATTCGTCACCTTTCCTTTTGTCGCCCGTGAGCTGATCCCGTTGATGGAAGCACAAGGGCGGGAGGAGGAAGAAGCGGCGATCATGCTGGGTGCATCTGGTTGGCAGACCTTCTGGCGCGTCACCCTGCCCAATATCAAGTGGGGATTGCTGTATGGGGTGATTTTGAGCAACGCCCGCGCCATGGGCGAATTCGGTGCGGTATCAGTGGTGTCCGGCCATATTCGCGGGCGTACCAACACCATGCCACTGTATGTGGAGATCCTTTACAACGAATACAACTTTGCCGCTGCCTTCGCCGTGGCATCGTTGTTGGCGTTGCTGGCGCTGCTGACCCTGGTGCTCAAGTCTCTGGTGGAATGGCAGGGTCGGCGGCGGTTACAGGCCGACCAGGAATTATAGGAGCACAAGGTTTATGGGCATTCGCGTTCAGAATATTGTGAAGCGGTTTGGTGGTTTCGCCGCGCTCGACAATATCACCCTAGATTTTCCGAGTGGCCAACTGGTGGGATTGCTAGGGCCATCCGGTTGCGGCAAAACGACCTTGCTGCGAATCATTGCTGGCTTAGAATCCGCCGACAGCGGTCAAGTGTGGCTCGATGGCGAGGATGCTTCCACCGCCCATGTCCGCGAGCGACAGATTGGTTTCGTCTTCCAGCATTACGCTCTATTTCGCCACCTCACGGTATTTGACAATGTGGCTTTCGGATTGCGGGTCAGGCCACGCAAGCAACGCCCCAATGAAAGTGCGATCCGCGAGCGGGTCAATCAATTGCTGGATCTAGTGCAGTTGACGGCGTTGGCCACCCGTTATCCAACACAGTTATCAGGTGGCCAGCGGCAGCGAGTGGCTCTGGCGCGTGCGCTGGCAGTTGAGCCACGCGTGCTGCTGCTTGATGAACCGTTTGGAGCACTGGATGCTAAGGTTCGCAAAAAATTGAGGCGCTGGCTGCGGAATCTGCATGATGTGCTACACATGACCAGTATCTTCGTGACTCACGATCAAGAAGAAGCGTTGGAAGTCTCCGATCAGGTGGTGCTGATGAATCAAGGTCGTGTCGAGCAGATCGGTACACCAAACCAAGTGTACGAACAGCCCGCTACGCCCTTTGTTTACAGCTTTTTAGGTTCGGTCAATCTGTTTCGTGGCCGAGTGCAAGACCAGCATCTGCAGGTTGGCGAAAGCCGCTTACCGGTGGCCAACGAAGGCTTTCAAGTCGATGCCGAAGCGCTCGGTTTCGTGCGGCCACACGAGCTGGATATCGAAATCGATTTATCGAACAATACCGGTGTTATCGCCAAGGTCGAACGGATATTGGCTTTTGGCCCGACCACCCGCATTGAGTTGGCTGGAGTGAGTCCGCAATCCAATCCGCTTTATGAAGTGGAGGTATCACACGAACGTGCCGCCGCGTTGCGCCTAGTCGTGGGACAACAGGTTCGATTGAAACCGGCGCGAATTCGCTTGTTCGCACCCGAATCGCCACGATTGGACCATGGCCAAGGCTTTCCGAAGATAGACCGCTTTACCGGGGTTGATGGAGAGGGTATTTGAATTTCCAACAACTACGCATCCTGCAAGAGGCTGTCCGTTGCAACTTCAATCTGACTGAAGTGGCCAGTGCTTTGTTCACGTCACAATCGGGCGTGAGTAAGCATATCAAGGATTTGGAAGACGAGCTGGGCGTCGAATTGTTCGTGCGTCGGGGCAAGCGCTTTCTAGGATTGACGGAGCCAGGGAAGGAAGTGGTGGATGTGGTACGGCGGATATTGCTGGATACCCGCAATATCCGGCAAATTGCGGAGCAGTTTTCCAATCGCGATCAAGGCCAACTGCGTGTCGCTACCACGCATACTCAGGCGCGTTATGCGCTGCCCTCAGTCGTCGGACGCTTTAAAGCGGCCTTTCCCAAGGTGCATCTGGCATTGCATCAGGCCAATCCGAGCGAGATTGCTACGTTGTTGCTGGAAGGTGAGGCTGATCTCGGCATCGCTACGGAAACCCTGGCGCACATCACCAAGCTAGCCGTTTTTCCATTTTATCAATGGCGTCATGCGGTGATCGTTCCAGACTCGCATCCGTTATCGGCGAAACATCCGCTCACTCTTGAAGCCATCGCTGAGTATCCGTTGATCACCTATCAGGAAGGTTTTACCGGTCGCTCGCAGATCGATGCCAGTTTCGCACGGGCGGGATTGGCTCCAGATATCGTCATCTCGGCTTTGGATGCGGACGTGATCAAGACCTATGTCGAGCTGGGTTTGGGCATTGGTATCATCGCCGCCATGGCCTACAGCCCGACCCGAGATAGTGGCTTGTGTTTACTCGATAGCGAACATCTCTTTCCGAGTAACACCACCTGGATCGCGATTCACAAAGGGCACTTCCTCAGAAATTTTACCTACCAATTTATCAGGCTTTGTAATCCGAAACTGCCAGAGCCGCTGGTGCGTGACGTCAGTTGGCTTTCTGGAAACGCTCCGCCCCCAGCACAGGCGTTCAACGAACTATTCAATGACGGGGCAGGGATCTAGCAGCAGGTTTACCTTATCTTGCGCGAAAAGCCTCGCCCTTGAGGGCGGGGATGTAGAGCGCACCGTGCGAAGCACGGTCATTCGGGTGCGCGCTGTTGCTCAATATATTGGCGCAAGACCTCAATCGGCGCACCGCCACACGATGCTGCAAAGTAACTGGCTGACCACAATCCTCCTTGCCAATAGCATCGCGCAATATCCGGTCGTTCTTGACGCAATCGCCGGGCCGACACGCCTTTTAGTGAATTCACTAAACCCGATACGGCGACTTTGGGCGGGTATTGAATCAACAAATGCACATGGTCGCGTTCGCCGTTAAATTCATCCAGGGTCGAATCAAAAGCGCCACAAACGGTAGAAAAAGCCGTTCTCAGTCGATCCAGCGCGTCGGCATCAAAGATTTTGCGGCGGTATTTTGGCACAAAGACCAAATGGACATGGAGCCTAAAAACAACGTGTCTACCGTGCCGAAGTTCGTCTTGCATCGCATTAAACCAATTTTTATAATGGATAAATGGTACGCACCTACCACTACCGAATCAAGGATTCTAGCGTTGCGCCGCAGTTGACCCCACGAGTGCGCGCTGTGAACCGGGTCTGGAACTTCTGTAATGAGTCCCAGGAACACGCCTTGCGCTGGAATCAACGCGGGCCGAGTGGATTTGATCTTCAAAAACTGACAGCGGGGTGCAGTAAAGAGCTCGGATTGCACTCGCAAACGGTGCAGGCCGTTTGTGAAGAGTATGCGACGCGCCGCAAGCACGCGAAGAAGCGCAAATTGCGTTGGCGAGGAAAACGCTCCCTGGG
>JACSSB010000009.1 GCA_014879435.1 Phycisphaerales bacterium | reverse complement strand
CCAGCGCGCTGGACTTTCGACAACATCGCCTACATGAAACACCAGTTGCGGTCGCTGGGATTTGCCGTGGACTGGACGCGCGAAGTCGCCACCTGCCAGCCGGAATACTATCGCTGGAACCAGTGGTTGTTCCTGCGGATGCTGGAACAGGGCATTGCCTACCTGAAAACCGGCGTAGTCAATTGGGACCCGGTCGATCAAACCGTGCTCGCTAACGAGCAGGTGATCGACGGTCGAGGTTGGCGCACCGGTGCGCTGATCGAGAAGCGCGAAATCCCCATGTATTACTTGGCGATCACCCGCTATGCCGAGGAATTGCTAGCGGAACTGGATGCGCTGCCCGGCTGGCCAGAACAAGTCCGGTTGATGCAGAAAAACTGGATCGGGAAAAGCTACGGAGTGCGGATCGGTTTTCCACACACCGTGGGCGAAGGCGGCACGCTGTGGGTATTTACCACCCGCGCCGACACGCTGATGGGCGCCACTTACGTCGCCGTAGCTGCTGAGCATCCGCTGGCCTTGCATGCGGCTCGTGATAATCCGGCGTTGGCTGCTTTCATCGACGAATGTCGGCATGGCAGCATCTCCGAGGCCGAGCTGGCGACTCAGGAAAAGAAGGGGATGCCGACCGGGTTGACCGTCACCCATCCTCTGACCGGTGAGGCGCTGCCCTTGTGGGTCGCCAACTATGTGCTGATGGGCTACGGCGAAGGCGCGGTGATGGCGGTACCGGCCCACGACGAACGCGATTTCGCATTTGCCCATAAATTCGGATTACCGATCAAGCCAGTGATTCGCACCCGCGCGGGCGACGAAACCCCTGCGCCCTGGCAAGACGCCTACACTGAGTACGGCGTGTGCATCCATTCCGGTCGCTATGATGGCCTCGATTTCGAGCAGGCGGTAGATGCCATCGCCGCCGATCTGAGCGCCAAGGATTTGGGCGAGAAGAAGGTGATCTGGCGATTGCGCGACTGGGGTATTTCCCGCCAGCGTTACTGGGGCACGCCAGTGCCGATCATCCATTGCCCGGATTGCGGCGCGGTGCCGGTGCCAGACCAAGATCTCCCCGTCATCTTGCCGGGCGATCTGATCCCAGACGGTTCCGGCAACCCGCTCGACAAGTACGCCGAATTCCGCAACTGTCTCTGCCCACGCTGCGCGCAGCCTGCCCGCCGCGAAACCGATACCATGGACACCTTTGTCGATTCGTCCTGGTATTTCTTCCGCTATTGCGCGCCGGATGCGACGGCTATGATCGATCAACGCGCCGACTATTGGATGCCGGTCGATCAGTATGTGGGGGGTATCGAACACGCCATTTTGCATCTGCTGTATTCGCGCTTCTGGACCAAGGTGATGCGCGATCTCGGTCTAAGCTCGGTGTCGGAACCCTTCACCCATCTGCTCACCCAAGGCATGGTGGTAGCGCCGACTTTCTACCGTGAAACGGGGGAAGGTCGCAAACAGTGGATCAATCCGGCCGAAGTCAAGGTACAGACCGATGATAAGGGCCGACCGCTGGCCGCGACTCTGAACGCCGATGGCCAGCCGGTGACTATCGGCAGCATCGAGAAGATGGCCAAGTCCAAGAACAATGGCGTCGATCCGCAAGCCCTGATCGAACAATATGGCGCCGATACCGCCCGCCTGTTCATGATGTT
>JACSSB010000138.1 GCA_014879435.1 Phycisphaerales bacterium | reverse complement strand
GTGTTGGCCCGCTTCATCGCCGATCAAAGACGCGGCAACGCCGATTGGGCCGAACGAGCGGCGCGATTGGCCAAGTGCGATCTGATGACCCAGATGGTGCAGGAATTCCCAGAATTACAGGGCATCATGGGCCGTTATTACGCACTCCACGACCAAGAAGCCCCCGAAGTCGCCCAAGCGTTGGAGGAGCAGTATCTACCGCGATTTGCCGGTGATCGCTTGCCAGCGACTGCGACAGGCCAGAATCTAGCGCTGGCTGACCGACTGGATACGCTGCTCGGAATTTTTGCCATCGGCCAAGCGCCTTCCGGTGCCAAAGATCCGTTCGCGTTGCGTCGTGCCGCCTTGGGGGTACTGCGCATCCTGATCGAAGGCAAACTGGATTTGAATCTGATGGCGTTGTTGGATCACGCCGCCAACCAGTTTGAAGCAACCGTCGGTGCCAGGAACGCGGTGGAGACCGTTTTCGATTTCATCATGGAACGACTGCGTGGCTACTATCTAGATCAGGCGGTGCGCCCAGATACTTTCGAGGCGGTATTAGAATGCCGCCCACATTGCCCCTTGGATTTCGATCAGCGCGTACGTGCGGTGAGTGCCTTCCGCGACCGACCGGAAGCCGCTAGCCTGGCTGCTGCCAACAAGCGTATCCGTAACATCCTCAAAAAGATGGATACGGTGCTGCCATTTGAGGTCAGACCTGACTTACTGGTTGAAGCGGCGGAGCAAGCGCTGGCGGGCTGCCTGGTAGAGTTGTCCTCCGAAGTGCTCCCATTGATGGAAGCGGGTTTGTACGGCGATGCCTTGAACCGCTTGGCTAGCCTGCGCGAACCGGTGGATGCTTTTTTTGATCAGGTGCTGGTGATGGTCGATGATCCTGCCGTTCGTGATAACCGTATCGCCTTGCTGAACGAATTGGGCAGCTTGTTTCTGCGAGTTGCGGATTTTTCACGACTACAAGATTGATAGGCGTCAATGGGGGCATTCGGTGTTGAGTGCTGGATACTGGAAAAAGGTTTCACGTGAAACAAGGAACCATGGCGAAAGCAGGACAGCTCGCCGAGTTGATGAATGCAATGGTTTCACGTGAAACATATCCATTGGCGCTTATATGGATAAAAAAAACCGATCAAACATGAAGCTGATCATCTTGGACCGCGACGGTGTTATCAACGAAGATTCCGACGCCTATATCAAATCGCCAGAGGAATGGCACCCGATTCCTGGTAGCCTGGAAGCAATTACCCGACTAAATCACGCTGGCTATCGGGTGGTGGTCGCTACCAATCAGTCAGGGGTCGGGCGTGGTTTGCTAGATCTGGAGACCCTCAACCAGATCCATCGCAAAATGCATCGGATGGCACAGGAGGCTGGTGGTTTGATCGAGGCCATCTTTTTCTGTCCAGATGTGGATGAAGCCAATCCCTTCCGAAAACCTAACCCTGGGATGTTGCTAGAAATTGGCCGACGACTGAAATGCAATTTACACGGTACACCGGTGGTGGGCGACAGCGTGCGTGATATCCGCGCAGCACGCGCGGCTAGCGCCTGGCCTTTGCTGGTACGAACCGGCAAAGGTGTCCAGACGCTGGAACACGAAGCGGAAAGTTGCACCAATGTCCTGGTATTCGATAACTTGGCCACCGTGGCTGAATATCTGATAGCGGGTAGTTCTCATGAATGATCTTCGCGCGGCACCACCTGGACGTCTCCTCGCTCATCTCACCATGATCAGCTTGTTTGTGCGTTCACTGCTATTTTCATTGGGCATGGTGCTTTCGACCGGAATATGCGGATTAGCGATTACTCTTGGTTTTTTCCTACCTTTTGTTTGGCGCTATCGCATAGCTCAATTTTGGAGCCGCTTCAATATCTGGTGGTTACGGGTCAGTTGTCGGATCAATTATCAGGTGAGCGGAGAGGAGCATATTCCCGACCGACCAGTCATCGTGATGGCCAAGCATCAGTCCACTTGGGAGACTTTGTTCTTGCATCAGTACCTGCCTCCGGTCGCATGGATCGTCAAGCGCGAATTGCTGCGGATACCGTTTTTTGGCTGGGCGCTGAAACTATTGCGGCCGATCGCTATCGACCGTGGCGCAAGTGCTTCGGCGGTCAAGCAAGTGATTCGCAAGGGCATCGCACACTTGCGGCACGGTCAGTGGGTCTTGATCTTCCCAGAGGGTACGCGCACTGCGCCTGGAGTACGCCAGCGTTATCACATGGGCGGTGCGGCACTAGCGGCACATAGCCGCTGTCCGATTCTACCGGTGGCTCATAATGCCGGTGAGTTCTGGCCACGACGTGGCTTTCTCAAGCGTCCCGGCACCGTCCAGGTGGTGTTTGGTCCCTTGATTCTCAGCGAGGGGCGTTCGCCGCAAGAACTCAACTGGATGACCGAAACCTGGATCGAAACCACCATGACACGTATCGGAAGAGCGACGGCGATTGCATCGTCGCCGACCGGTACATGATCAACCTCAAAAGAGTGGCTTAGTATAGTGTTCACCAATAGCCGACATACTGTCAGACGCTTTGATGCGGAGATCAACAACCTGGTCGAACAGGTTCAAGAAATGGGGCGTGCCGCCGGACAGCAGGTTGAACAGGCGGTCGCCGCGTTCATGACCGGCGATGTCGATCTGGCACAAGCAGTCGTCGCTGGCGATGATCTGTTGAATCGACGCGATCTTGATATCGATAAAGCTTGCGTACGTCTGTTGGCCCGCCGCCAGCCGGTCAGCACCGATATGCGCTTAGTAATGTCCCTGAACAAGGCGGTCGCCGATTTGGAGCGGATCGGTGATGAGGCCAAGAGTATTGCCGAGAAATCATTGGCAATTCAGGCGCGTGGCGGCACGATACATAGGGGCATCATTCACGACTTGGAAAATCTGGCCCAGGTGGTGACTACTCGATTCCTGGTAGCACAAGAAACGCTGGCACAGTTCGATGTCGAGCAAGCCTGGCGATTAGTGCGTCAGGAGAAAAACCGAGTGGATGAGGTATTTCAGGATTGCCTACGTTCGCTCAGCGTGCTGTCGCTGGAAGGCGGGCCGATGGTGGCGACGATCATCGATGTCGTGCTGGCATTTAAAGCACTCAAGCGTGTCGCTGATCACGCCGATAATTTGATCGAGTACGTGATCTACGTTGTCGAAGGACGGGATATTCGCCACACCAGCTGATTGCGATCCGTATCGAGGCCATGGGCCAAGCAGTGGTCCATGGCCTGTTTTTGATGCTCCCATCACTGTCGCAAATCGCGATCCAGCTCAGCTAGACGCTGTGGTGTTCCGATATCCCGCCAACCACCGCGATAATACTCACCGCTCACTCGTCCTTCCGCCATCACCCGCCGCAACAGTGGCCCTAATGGAAAGCGACCCGCCACACAACCGGTGAACAACTCCGGTCGCAGCACACTGACCCCACTGAAGGTCAGCCGCTCCGTTCCAGCCTCCTCCACTCGTCCATCCGCCCGCAAGCTAAAATCGCCCTTAGGATGATGGGGAGGGTTGTCTACCAGTACCAGATGGGCCAAATCGACCGGTATGGTCAACAGACGGGCGAAGGGATAATCGGTCCATACATCGCCGTTGACCACCAGGAATGGCCCCGCACCGAGTAGCGGCAGTGCCTGAAGAATACCGCCACCGGTTTCCAGCGCTTCGGGTGGTTCTGGGGAATAGACGATGCGCAACCCCCAGCGCCCACCATCACCTAGCGCCACTGCGAGTTGCTCGCCCAGATGACCGGTATTGATGACCAAATCGGTGATCCCCGCCGTCTGCAGCGCCCGCAATTGGTGGACGATCAAAGGATGACCCGCAACCGGTAGGAGTGGCTTAGGCGTATGATCGGTCAGCGGCCGCATGCGTTCGCCGCGCCCAGCGGCCAGAATCATTGCTTTCACGACAACGGCTTCCACTGATCCACTTGCCGCGTGCGCAGCATTTGATCCAGATCGCGCAGTTCGGGGTAGCGCCCCGCGACTTCCAGCACATAACCCAAAGTCCGGGGGATGTCCGGCAGATAGCCCGCCTTGCCATCGCGCAGGTTCAAACGGGCAAAGATACCGGTGGCCTTGAGGTGACGTTGTACGCCCATCAGATCGAACCAATACAAAAACTGCTCAGCGTCGTCCAACCCTGGCATGCCTAGTGCCCGCAATCGCCTCCAGTAATCCAGCACCCAGCACTTCACTTGTTCACGCGGCCAAGCGATATAGCAGTCACGTAATAATGAGACTAGATCGTAAGTGACCGCACCGATCACCGCGTCCTGAAAATCCAAGATGCCGGGATTGAACGAGTCCGTCACCATCAGATTACGAGAATGGTAGTCACGATGGACCCACACCCGTGGTTGTTCTAGGGCATTATTCGCTAGTAAGGCGAAGGCATGATCCAGCACGTGATGTTCGTCCTCACGCAATTCCAGCCCAAGTAAACGCTCCAGAAACCAATCGCGGAATAGCTCCATTTCCCGATGCAGCAGTGCCATGTCATAAGGCGGTAATAACGACGAACTCGGATCGCCAGCGCTTTGCAAACGTGCCAGCGCCGCCAAAGCATCGTCGTATAGAACAGATACATTGCTGGCATCGAGTTCCGCTAGGTATTGGCGGCTGCCAAGATCACTCAGCAGTAGCAATCCCTGCTCAAAATTGCTGGCCACTATTTCTGGCACGTTAAGACCCAGGCCGCGCATGGCCTGGCCAATGGCGACGAACGGCCGACAATCCTCCTTATCAGGTGGGGCGTCCATCACGATTCGGGTCTGATCATCGTACCAGACCCGGAAATAACGACGAAAACTGGCGTCGCTGGATGCTGGAGCCACACGATCCAGCGTCATCGGCAAGACAGTGCTCAGCCATTCCAGCATTAGATGCTCGCGGTCACTCACGCAAGTTTGCTCCATCCGGGTGAGATTGCAGCCATGGTCAATCTATGCGATGTTAGGGTACTTTAAACAACACGTAAAACTCTGCTCCGTGACGCCGTATTTCCGAATGCTTGCGACCGGCGCCGCGCTGGCTTTACTGCCACTGACCGGCGTTCAGGCCCAGTCCGAATTTAATCCTTGGCTCCAGTGCGAGGCCGATGAACTGGCACCAGAAATTGTGCCACTGACTCCGAACGCACCCCCACCGGATCAATTGCCAATCCAGGCCGAAGCCAATCAGGTTGAGTCCACTTCCACTCTGTCCGTGCTCGAAGGTGATGTCAAGCTGTCTCAAGGCGACCAGCACTTGCGCGCCAACCAAGTGACTCTGGATCGTCCGACGAATCATCTTCGAGTGGAGGGCGGCTTCACTTATGGTGATCCTGAGCGGGCTCTGCGCGGCCAGCGGGCAGAGGTAGATCTAGATGCTGATACTGGCCAGTTCGGGGATGTGGATTATTATCTGCCAAGACGCAATGCCCAGGGGCACGCCAAGACTGTGCATGTGGATCAGCCACAACAGTACACTCGGCTGAAAGACGCGACCTATTCAACCTGCCCACGTGGTCGGGAGGTATGGGAACTACGCGCACGCCAGTTCAATCTGAATACGGCCACTGGTCGCGGCTCAGCCCACAATATCGTGTTGGCATTCAAAGATGTCCCTGTCTTCTATTTTCCATATCTGTCGTTTCCCATCACTGATGAGCGCCAGTCTGGATTTCTGTTTCCACGCCAAGGCTACGATAGCAAAACGGGTCTTGATCTGGCCCTACCTTATTATTGGAACATCGCTCCGAACCACGATATGACCTTTACGCCACGATTTTTGAGCACACGTGGCCTATTATTGGGGGCGGAGTACCGTTATCTTTACCCCAAACACCAAGGAAAAATCGACGCGGAGTACATGCCCAACGACCGCCGTCTCGATGATGATCGCAGTTCCTTCAATATCGTCGATCACGCCACGCCCCTACCCAACCTTTACACGAATCTACGATTCGAATACGTGTCTGACGACGACTACATCCGAGATTTAAATAACAATCTGGATTTTCTGACGGCCAATTATCTGGAGCGCTATCTGGATGTGCAGTATCAGAGTGATTGGTGGCGGGTACTGGCGCGGGTTCAGGGCTACCAAATCCTGACTCCAGAGATATTCACCCTGACCGGCGATCCTTACGAACGCCTGCCGCAGATCCTGTTCGACGGTGCTTGGCCGACCGGGGCTGGGGGTTTCAACTATCGCTTGCACAGCGAAATCGTCCGTTTCGATCAATCTCATGCCGATGTCGTCAATGGAACGCGCCTGGATCTATGGCCTAGCGTGGGTTGGGCCCTGGAAAAACCATGGGGATACCTCAAACCCCAAGGAGGATTTCGCTACACAACCTACCAGCTCAACGACACCGACCCTGGCGCTAACGATGCCCCTTCACGCGCCGTACCTATACTGAGTTTGGACAGCGGGCTGATCTTTGACCGACCCTTGCAAATCGACTGGCTGGGGGTAGCGTCTGGAACGCAAACTCTGGAACCGCGTCTGTACTATCTGTATGTACCTTATCGTGACCAAGACGATATTCCGCTGTTCGATAGCGGCGTGATGGATCGTGATTTCGATTGGCTGTTCCGTCAGAATCGATTTGTCGGTACCGACCGCCTGGGCGATGCCAATCAACTAACCGCGGCACTGACCACGCGCTTGATCGACGGTCCAAGCGGTCGTGAGCGCCTGCGCGCCAGTATTGGTCAAATTCAGTACTTCGCAGACCGTCGAGTGACCTTGACTCCCGATCAGCTGCCCGATACTGAAGCGAATTCGGGCATGATCGCGCAAGGGACGTTAAACTTGTCGGGAAACTGGTCGGTTCAGAGCGGGCTACAACTCAAACCGGACAACAGCGATTTGTTGCGCACGGCACTCAATCTGCGCTACTACGCCAGCCCACGCCGTTTCGTTAATCTATCCTACCTACGGGATCGTAACCCACTCGATCTGGGGATCAGTGATCAGATTCACTCCGTGGATATGTCCTTTGTGTGGCCATTGACTTCACGGCTTCGGATGATGGCACGCTGGAACCGCGCCTTGAATATCGACCGTAATCTGGAAATCCTGGCAGGGCTGGAATATGAGGATTGTTGTTGGGCGTTGCGCGCCGTCACGCGCCAGTACCGTGATAGCCCGTTGGAAGTCGATACGCAATCCGGCTTTTACCTGGAACTGGAGCTGAAGGGCTTATCTCGACTGGGTGGCGGTCTGGAGGGGGTACTGCAAACCTCGATCCTCGGTTACCAACCCATTCGTTACTAGTATTCGCTGCGATGATGTCTATGAATAAACGCTTACTGTACCTCATGCTGTATTTGCTGCTGGCGCTCTTGCCAGTCGCTGGCCAATCCCAACTGGCATTTGGCCCCGGACCCGAAGAAGCGGGCAGCACGCTGGACACCATCGTGGCGGTGGTCGATGACGATGTCATTACCCGCCGGGAGCTGAACACGGAAATGGCTTCGATCAAGAGCCAGTTGCGCCAGCAGAAGGTGCCGATTCCGCCCGATCCGGTACTGGAGCGTCAGGTGCTGGAGCGCTTGATCCTGTCCAAACTGCAACTGCGGATCGCCGAACGCAATGGCATTAGCGTAGATGACGCCACCTTGAACGCAGCCATGGAAACTTTGGCCCAGCGTAACCGGATGACCTTGACGCAATTGCGTCAAATGGTCGAAAAGGAAGGGGTCGATTTCGCCAAATTCCGCGACGATGTGCGCCAGGAAATCATGACAGCGCGATTACGTCAGAAAATGGTGGATAGTCAGGTTCAAGTATCCGAACAGGATGTCGACAGCCTGCAAACTCAGTTGGCCAATACGGGCGGCCTCAGTGGCAGCAGTGATAATGCCGGCGGCGGCGGTGGTGAACGCCAATACCATTTAGCGCAGATCCTGATCGCGGTACCGGAAAATGCCACGCCGGAACAGGTCGAATCGGCCAAGCGCAAGGCTCAAGGCGTATTGACGCGACTGCGCCAAGGTGCGGACTTCCGTCAGGTTGCGGTCAGCGTTTCCGCTGGACACCAAGCGCTGGAAGGCGGTGATCTCGGCTGGCGACATGCCGATCAGATACCTACCGTATTCACCGAAGTGGTTCCGAAATTAAAACCTGGGCAAATCAGTGAATTGATCCGCAGCCCCAGCGGATTTCACATCGTTAAACTTTTGGAAGTCAAAGGTGGCAGTGGCGGTGAGACACGCCCAAGTACGGCTGGGTCTGAGTCCTCCCCACTGATAACCCAGACCCATGCCCGCCACATTCTGCTCAAGACTTCGTCGCAACAGTCCGATGACGAAGCCCGCCAGCGCTTAGAGCAACTGCGCCAACGCATCCAGAAGGGTGAGGATTTCGCGGCCCTGGCTCAGGCTAATTCCGATGACACCACCTCCGGCGAACGTGGCGGTGATCTGGGCTGGGTGTCGCCAGGTATGCTGGTTCCTCAGTTCGAGCAGACCATGAATAATCTCCAGCCCAATGAAATCAGTGTGCCGTTCAAAACTTCATTCGGTTGGCATATTGTTCAGGTGCTGGAACGGCGCCAAGCCCCCGCCTCGGCCGAGACTGCACGCGCCCAGTTGCGTGAGACCTTATTGCGGCGGCGCGCCGATGAGGAATGGGAGCTAGTCTTGCGCCGGTTGCGCGACGAAGCCTATGTAGAAATCCGCATGCAACCGGCGACCGATGCGCAAGAGGAAGCGGCAGCTCCGGGGCAATGAGCAGTATCTCAGTTCACCGGCCTCGCAAGCGCTTTGGGCAGCATTTCCTGCGTGACCCTTATGTGCTCGAACGGATCGTCACCGCGATCCGACCCACCACAGATCAGCGTTTAGTGGAGATAGGCCCCGGTCTAGGGGCATTGACCCGACCGTTATTGGTGGCTGCCGGTGAACTGGATGTCGTGGAACTAGACCGGGATCTGCTGGAACCATTACGAGCACGCTGTGCGGGCATCGGCATGTTGCGGATTCATCACGCCGATGCCCTGGCCTTCGATTTTGCCGCACTACGCGGTACTGGTGCCCAACTGCGAGTCGTTGGCAACCTACCCTATAACATTTCCACTCCCCTCTTGTTTCATCTATTGAATCAAGCCAGCCACCTACGCGACCTGCACTTCATGCTGCAACAGGATGTCGTGCAACGCATGGCGGCAGGTCCAGGCGAGGAAGCTTACGGCCGACTGTCGGTGATGCTGCAATACCGTTGTCAGGTCGAACCCTTGTTCACGGTCGGGCCAGAAGCATTCCAGCCACCGCCTAAGGTGTGGTCGGCAGTAGTGCGCTTGGTTCCACGTGAAACATCGCCCGTCACGGTACGAGATGAACAGCGCTTTGCCGAGGTGGTACGGCGGGCATTTTCCCAGCGCCGCAAGACGCTGCGTAATGCTCTGCGTGGCTGGCTGGATCTTGCTCAAATCGAAGCGGCGGGAGTCGATCCTTCCGCGCGACCGGAAACACTGGATTTGGCGGCGTTCGCAGCCCTAAGCGAAGTCGCTCCTTGAAACTCGGCTTTGCGACCCAATCTAGGAAATTCGCGATAGCATCATTGCCCACAGTGATCGAGCTCCGACCAGAGGGGCTGAACACGCGATAGAGTGCATACGCCATCGCCTCGCTAGAAGTGATGGCTTGCTGCCCGATATTCGGGAATTGCTACAATTAATAAAGGACTTTCCCCGTCCGACTATCGACAGCCATCGCGCTCAAAACCGATAGTCAACTGATCTGAATCCACCCCTACCCCTGGAGGCATCGCCCGCCCATGGAGAAAAAAACCGATTACGCCATCCAGGTTGCCGCCAAAGCATTTTATTTGGAGGAGCAATCCAATCCCGAACAGGATCGCTATGTCTTTGCCTACACCGTAGTCATCCAGAATCAGGGAAGCATTGCTGCCAAACTGCTTAGCCGACACTGGATCATCACCGATGCCAACGGCAAGATCGAGGAAGTACGCGGCGAAGGTGTGGTCGGCGAACAACCCTATCTGCGTCCTGGCGAAGGATTTCAGTACACCAGTGGCGCCATTTTGGAAACTTCCGTCGGGAGTATGCACGGTAGCTATCAGTTACTGGCCGATGATGGTATGGCCTTCGATGCCGAGATCCCGGCGTTCGTACTCTCTATTCCACGTACACTACACTGAAACGGCAGTTGGCGATGCTACGCCATGGCTACACGGTCATCGCGCCACTTTATGATGCCCTCGTGGCGCGATTTACCGCAGAGGCACGACAGCGTGGGCTGGCATCACTGGGTGTAGG
>JACSSB010000388.1 GCA_014879435.1 Phycisphaerales bacterium | reverse complement strand
TGCCGCCAACTCAGCCGGTAGCCACACGAAGACCCAAAGTGTTTACATTGCGGCTTCTTCCAGCACTAGCACCAGCACCAGTACAGAAGGAGCCATCACGGGAGGAGAAAGTACGTCCGGTGGAACCACCAGTGAGAGAAGCGCCTCCATCATATTCCTACAGGAAAATACGGTACCCCATAGGGTGGTCATGGAGGCTGAACATTTCATGGGCAATACGGCACAAAGTGGCTATGCCTGGCAAGCGATTACCGGCTATGGCAATCATTCAGGGGTCAGCGCTCTACAGGCTTTACCGGAAGACAGCACCAATATCGACATTAACTACGCTACCATCAGTCCACGACTGGATTATCAAGTGAATTTCATCAAGACCGGTATTCATTATGTATGGATTCGCGCACTCGGCCCTTCTCCGAGTGCTGATTCCCTGCATATCGGCCTTGATGGAGAGGAGGTCGCCAGTACTGCACGGTTAAGCCAACTTAATCCGCTCGGAAGCTGGGCATGGTCTCGAACGACCCGTGATGGCACCATCGCCACACTCAACATCTCCCGCACTGGTATACATATTATTAATGTATGGATGCATGAATCCGGTACTCTGCTGGACAAGCTAGTGTTGACTCCGGATGCGAACTATATTCCCAATGATTTAGGGCCAGATGAAACCATTACAACAAAAAGCAATGCAACTAGTACCAGTGCGAAGCTGGTCGCGGCATACAGCTTTGATGATGGCAGTGGCAATACAGTAACCGATCTATCTGGTCAGGGTAATCATGGAACACTTTCTGGTGTGCGCTGGTCCACTAGAGGGAAATCGGGTAAGGCTCTTTATTTCAACGGCAATAGCTGGGTAACGATCAAGGACTCTGCCTCTCTGGATTTGAGCACCGGCATGACGCTGGAAGCCTGGATTTATCCCACCAGCGCGATGAAGGGTTGGCGCTCCGTACTCCTGAAAGAACAGGCGAATGGATTGGTATATGCCCTTCAGGCTAATTCCAACGCCAATCAGCCTTCCTTTGGAATCCGTATTGATGGTATCCATCAAAGTCTGGCCGGTGGTCCGTGGCTAACTCGCGGCCAGTGGGCGCATCTAGCGGCCACTTATGACGGAACGACACAACGTTTTTATGTCAATGGCAGTGAGGTGGCCCATCGCCGTATTTCGGGGTTTATCGAAACATCTAACGGTGTGCTACGTATCGGTGGGAATAGCATTTGGGGCGAATACTTTAACGGCTACATCGACGAAGTACGTATCTACAACCGCGCCCTGAGTGTCGGCGAAATCCAGAGTGATATGAATACCCCGTTGCAATGATTTGGTGCTGAGGAGAGAGTCATTCAATGCTATGACTCTCCTTGAGCTGTAGAAGCACTGTTAGGTTAGAGAGTTATTCTGCCCTTGATACGCCCGCAGGGTCGTCAGAGCCGTCTCATAATCGAAGTTGGCGATCTGGTACAGCAAGATGTTTCCGGTCTCTCCGAGCGCGGCTCGCAAGAGAGCCTCTTCGGTGTGCACCAGTTCGCTGCTCTCTATATCTCCGATCTCCAACAAAGTGTCCAAATGCATCAGTACTTCGGTTAAGCGGGTCTGATCCACAGGTAGAGGCGCACCATCCGCCACAACGTGGGTTTTCTCGGTCAGTGCCTGCCGAATGCCAGCGAGCAGGAGTGGCAATTCGGTAGCCAACACCTGGAAGTGGTGATCGATATCGTCTTGTTCGGCACCTTGGCGGATGGCCATCTGTAGTGCCCCGGCTGCTGCCTGGATCTGCAATGCGCCTAGGTTTCCAGCTGATCCTTTCAAAGCATGGGCCCGATGCTGGACTTCGGTCAGATCGGCAGCTTGCAGCCGTTCACGTAGGTATTCCACTTCATATTCATGACGATCAATGAATAAGGTCAGCAGATAACGGTAGGTGGCTCGGTTACCACGCACAATCGCCAACCCATGCGATAGATCGAAGCCGGAGAGGGTCGCTAGGCGTTGCCAGACTACGGTCTTTTTCTCTACCGATGGGATCTCAGCCGTGGGTGATAAGTGTGGTGTGTTCATAGAGGCCGGTAGCCAATGGAGCAATGCGGCATAGAGCGCATCTGGCTCGACCGGTTTGGCGATATGATCGTTCATACCGGCGTTCAGACATTGGCGCCGATCCTCATCGAAAGCATTGGCGGTCATGGCCAGAATAGGGGTCTGTTCGTGACCTGCTAAGGTGCGGATCGTGCGAGTGGCCTCCAAACCATCCATGATGGGCATCTGTATATCCATCAGAATCAGATCATAGGCAGTGGTACGTGCTTTGGCGACGGCTTCTTCGCCGTCTGCGGCGGTGTCCACGGCGAGATTTGTGGTACGTAGAAGCTCCAGAGCGACTTCTCGATTGATGGGATTGTCTTCCACCAGCAACAATCGAAGGCCGGTCGGCCATTGCTGGAGTACTTTGGTATTTTCTGTATTCAAAACCGAGAAGGCGGAAGTGGCTTGTCCGCGTTGGAGGCGGGCGGTGAACCAGAAGGTGCTGCCTACGCCAACCTCACTCTCGACCCCGACCTCGCCTTTCATGAGTTCCACCAGCCTCCGGGTGATGGTCAATCCCAAGCCGGTACCACCAGATTGGCGGGTGGTGGAGGTGTCTCCTTGCTCAAAGGCCTCGAAAATTCGCGCTTGTTGTTCTGGGGCAAGACCAATACCGGTGTCCTGCACCTCGAAGCGTATGTATAACTCACCCTCTTTTTCCTCCAAAAGTCGGGCGCGCAATGTGATCGTACCGCGCTCAGTAAACTTAACGGCGTTACCCGCGTAGTTGAGCAGGGCTTGGCGCAACCGGGTGGAGTCGCCTCGTAGCCACGGCGGTACAGCATCATTGTCAGTTTCGATGGTCAATCCCTTCTTTTTTGCTGCATCGGCGATTAGAGAGTGAACTTGATCGAAAATGGTGGAGAGGGGGAAATCCACTTGTTCCAGTGCCAGCTTTCCGGCTTCGATCTTGGAAAGATCAAGTACGTCGTTGAGGATAGCGAGAAGATGTCGGGCAGCAGCGGTGATCTGATCCAGTCGCTTGATCTGCTCGGGTGTCGATCCGGTCCGCTGCAGCAAATGAGTCAAACCGACGATGGCATTTAGCGGGGTGCGGATTTCATGACTCATGTTGGCCAAGAAGGCGCTCTTGGCCTGATTAGCAGCCTCGGCGCGCTCTCGCGCCTCTGCTAACTGGGTGGTGCGCTCCGTCACCAATTCCTCAAGATGATGGCGGTAGCGGTCCAGCTCGATGTTCAGCTGTTTCTTTTCGGTGATATCTTCCTTAATCGCCATATAGTGGGTGATGCGTCCATCTGCTTGGCGCATGGGGGCGATGAGCGCGAATTCAATATATTCACTGCCATCCTTGCGCCGGTTGTGGAATTCTCCTTTCCATGAATTACCCTGGGCCAGAGCCGCCCACAGTGCCACGAAGGTTTCCTTCGGCGTCCGCCCTGAGTGCAGCACACGTGGGTTTTTGCCCAACACTTCGTCGTACTCATAGCCAGTGGTACGCAGGAAGGCGGCATTGACGTATTCGATACGGGCGTTGAGATCGGTAATGACGATACTCTCGGGACTTTGTTCCACCACTAGGGAGAGTTGGCGCAGCTGAGCGGCGATGCGGCGGGCACTGCTGATATCCCGAGCAATGCTCAAGACACCGATGAGTCGCCCTCGATCGTCATACATAGGGGTTTTAACGGTTTCCAACAATCCCTGATGGCCATCATCGGCAAAGATGACTTCCTCTTCATCGGTTGTGGGACTTCCGGTGACGATGGCTTCCTGATCTTTTTTCTGGAGGGAATCGGCCGAGTCTCGATCCACGAAATCGTAATCGGTCTTACCCAGGATATCCGCTTCCTTGGCACCGCGTAATCGCTCGAAACCGGGATTACAGGCCAGGAAGACACCCTGTGGATCTTTCAACCAAATTGGATCGGGTACGGTTTGAATCAGTGTCTTGAGGAATCCGCGTTCTCGCTCTACCGTCGCTTCTGCCAGCTTGCGTTCTGTAATCGAAGTATGCGCAATAACAGCCCCGCCATTCCCTGTGCTTAGAGGGGTTGCCGTCATGCTAAACCAACGCTGTTCATGGGATGAATGGCAGGGATATTCGAGCATAAAATGGGGTAATCGCCCTTCCAGTACTGCTTGAATCCCATCATGGATGGCCAACGCCTCTTCCGATGAAATAATCGCCTTCTGGCAGACCGTCAGATAGTTGACGCCTACCCCGGCGCGTTCTACCAACTGCTCCGATTCGAGGCCATTTTCTTGCGCAAAGTGGCGCCAGGGTGCATTGATAGCCACAATCGTCCCGTTGTGATCGAGTACGGCAATGTGAGAAGGGACGGCATCCAAAATAGCGCGTGCAAAAGATTCGCTTTCCTGCAGCGCCTTCTGGGCCGCCCGCTCGTCGCTTTGATCGCGGAAAATCAACACCACACCCGTGATAGCACCATGATCGTCGCGGATGGGAGCACCAGCATCGGCGATGGGGCGTGCCGTGCCATCTCGGGAGATGAGCACTGTGTGATTAGCCAGCCCTACCACCGTACCTTCCCGTAGCACCCGGGCCACCGGGCTTTCCATTCTTACTCCTGTTTCTTCATTGAAGATCTGGAAGATCTCATCCAAGGGCTTATCCTGAGCCGCTGCGTTTGACCAACCTACGAGGGTTTCCGCTACCGGATTGAGTAGCGTCACCCGGCCTTGGGTATCGGTGGCGATTACCGCATCGCCGATGCCACGGAGCGTGGTGCGAAATCGTTCCTCGCTCGCCCGTATCGCCGCCTCAGCCCGCTGGCGTTCGGTGATATCACGGGCAATACCGAACAAGCCGATGACTTGGCCAGTCTCGTCGTACAGTGGCCCCTTGGTGGTCAGAAAGATGCGCTCGCCGATCATCGTGGTCACCTGTTCTTGGAAGGTGATGATGTGAGCATTGGCCATGATCCGTCGATCATCGGCCTGGGTGAGCGCCGCTTGTTCGGCGGAGAAGATCGCGGTGTCGTCTTGACCCAATGCAGTCTCAGCCGATTGGCCAGTGACCCGAGCCGTTTCTTGATTGAACAGGATATAGCGGCCTTCAGTATCCTTGGCGAAAATCGCATCGGTGGAACTTTGTACCAAGGTGTCGAGTATCTGCCATGCTTGTTGTTTCTCCGCCAGGATCGCACGTTCGTACAAGAAGGCGGTCAATTGCTGGCGTTGGTGGAACAAGATGATGCCAGTAGTAGCGCCCAACAGAATCAATAAGTCCGTCAGGGCGATCCAGGTAATATCCTGGGTGATATCGGTGTATAGCTCCGCTAGATCCAGCTTGGCCATCAGCAACCAATTGGTGCCGGGGACGGCTTGCGCTACGCCTATGGCCGGTACCCCTCGATAATCTATCCCTTCGATCAAAGTACCCAGGAGTCCCTCGTCTCGTACTATTTGGGTGGTCAAGGTCTGGTTGCCAAGCACAGGCAAGCGTAGTGTCAACACTGGATTTTCATGGCGACGCAAAGTATTGAGAAATAGGACGTGGTCACCATCACGTCGGAACAGCAGAGTCTCTCCACTCGTGTTAGGCACGGGCCAGGCTTGCAGCATGGGGTATAGCCAATCCATCGGGTTGGTACGCAGAACCATGACAAGACCAGGGCGCTTATCCTCCGCAGGCAAGGGCATGACAAAATCCAGCCATACATGATCGGTAGTGTCACGATAAGGACCGGCCCACTGCATTTTGTGCTCGGTGGTGGCACGTTGAATGGCGTCGTGCAGTGCTGGATCGAGAGTGGGGAAATTGCCTGTTGTACTCAATAACGGCTCACCGTGTTCGTCCAGCAACAAAGCTTCTTGGAAGGGTGCCGTTTTTCGGATTTGGTTGAGCCAATCTTGTAAGAAGTCATGATCAGCAAGATGATCCGTATCGCGCCAGTGATGATAGAGCTTGATGACCTCAACAAGACCAGTTTGGATGCTGCGAGCGTTGTTTTGTCGTTCCTGGAACCAGTCAGCAATTTGGTCGATTTTCAAATCGGCGATGGCTTGGAGTCGCGCCATTTCCTTGGCTTTATACTGTTGAATGGTACGGGTTATCTCGATCGTGGTTAGGGCGATGGTCAATGTAGCGAGTAAGACCAGGATCGGCAGAGGAAAGCGCCGATTCGGCGGCAAGGCGGCCACCTGCTTGGTACGCTGCCCAAGCAGACGTTGCAACAATACATAGAGCATCAAAGAGGTGATGCCGACGAATAACCAGCCCTTTAAGGTATTGATCAAAACGAAATGAGCGGTGTGGCCAAATAACCACTCTACCGCTTGATCAGAAAGCAAAATCCATAAAGCGGCAAAGACGGCGTAGAGCACGACGACCAGTAGGATATCGGTCGAAGGGTTCAGTATTTCGCGAGTGAGTGGTGAAGCCGCTGGGGAAGGAGTGGATTTCATGCGCCGTACTTTTAGGGAGTGGTCGGTCGCCCAACGCTCAGCTATCGTCCCGATAGCGCTGAGCGATGGTAACGAATTCATCAAATCCCGAAAGAAAGGCGTCCACGATATCTGGATCAAAATGGCGATCACGCTCAGTGGAAATAATATTGCGTGCCTGATCGAGAGAGAATGCAGCTTTGTAGGGTCGGACCGAAATCAAAGCGTCGAAGACATCGGCCAGTGCCATGATTCGGGCAGAAATCGGAATAGCATCCTTGGCCAAACCGTCGGGATAGCCGCTGCCATCCCATTTTTCTTGGTGCCAGCGGGCGATTTCCTTGGCGAAGCTTAGGAAAGGGATCGTTGTTTTGACATCGATTTCGGCCCGTTCGATCGCTTTGGCGCCGATGATGGTATGAGTTTTCATGATCTCCCACTCCTCGGGCGTGAGCTTGCCCGGTTTGAGTAGGATATGATCGGGGATACCCACCTTGCCGATGTCGTGCAAGGGCGCGGAAAGGGCCAGTAGCTCGATAGTTTGTTCGGTCAGAAACGCGATGAAGCGCGGGTGATTCCTGAGCCGCTTGGCCAAGACCTGAACATAGCCTTGAGTACGCAGGATATGGTTGCCCGTCTCTGGATCACGCATCTCCGCAAGGTGTGCCAGGGCGCGGATGCTGACGCGCTGAATCAGGTTGTTTTCCGCCAAACGTTGAGCGACTTCGGCCTCCAGAACCGCATTTTGGTTACGAAGCCAGTCACGTGCGCGCTTGACATCAAGTTGAGCACGCACGCGAGCCAGGACTAAGGCAGGGTGGAAGGGTTTGGTGATGTAATCGGCAGCGCCCAGTGCCAAGCCTTGTTCTTCGTTTTGCGGATCGTTCAGCGCCGTCAGGAAGATGACCGGAATGGAGCGGGTGGCAGGGTCGGCGCGTAGATGGGTGATGACTTGGTACCCATCCATCTCGGGCATCATGATATCCAGCAAGATGAGGTCGGGATAAGGAGGACGTGTGGCATAACGCAAGGCGGTGTGACCGGAGTTAGCGGCTTTCACTTGGTAACCGGCATCGCGTAGTAGTTCACCCAGCACAGTTAAATTCTCTGGTATGTCGTCCACCACTAGGAGGGTTGTGGGAAACCGGTCGAGGGAGGTGGCAATACTCACGAGAGCGAACTCCTTGGATGGCGTAATACAATATTAGCCCAAAGGGGGATGTATCGAGATACGGACAGCGATAAGGAAGACTGTGGTATTTTTGCGTATCGGGTAGTGCTATTGCACCAGCGTTCTTCAATGCGTTTAGGGTTGATTCAGACTTGTGGTTTTCAAGCTTTCTTCGGCGAACAGTGCTGCCCCGATGATACCAGCTTGGTTAAGAAAATGAGCCGGTATGACAGGCGTCTGTACAGTGATACGCGATGCGTATTTAGGCAGTTTTTTGCTGGCACCACCACCAAGTATGATCAGATCAGGCCAGAACAGATTTTCCATAGTGATCAGGTAACGATTGAATCGATCGCCCCATTCCTTCCATTTGAGTTTCTGCGTATCGCGCACTGCTTCTGAAGCATAATGTTCAGCCTCTGAGCCATTGTCGAGTAAGATGTGGCCCAGTTCGGTATTCGGTAGCAGATGGCCATCGCTGAACAGTGCTGTTCCCAGGCCAGTGCCGATCGTGATGATCAGCACTACGCCACTGACGCCCCGGCCAGCACCAAATCGCATTTCGGCCAGTCCGGCGACATCCGCGTCATTGGCGACCCAGACCGGGTAGCCGATTTGTGCGGAAAGGTAATCGGCGACGGACAATCCGATGAAAGTAGAGTCAATATTGGCTGCAGTACGAGCAACACCATGCTGGATGGCGGCCGGAAATCCGATGCCGATGGGACCAGACCAGTGCTGTTGCGCGACTAAGCCTTGAATCGTGTTGCTGACCGATTCGGGTGTCGCCGGCTGGGGTGATGCGACGCGAAGGCGCTCGCTGATGAGTTCTCCAGTCGTGGTTTCGACCACGGCACCTTTGATTCCCGTCCCACCTACATCGATGCCCAAGATTTTCATATCATCTCTCTATTTTTTTGGGTTTCGCTCTTTCAATGTACTCCCGTTTCCCCAGCTCAGCAGGGTCAACGGGAATATCAAGAAGCAGGCGCCATCGCCCAGTGGTTCTTGCCTCATATCCAGATCTCAAGGCTATCGGTGGTTACCACGACCGTGTGGAACCCGCTGAGAAGAAACTGGCCATGCCTGTTTAGCCAAGAGTCCAAGAGTAATGTATCGAAGAGAACATCGCATCCTCATGAATCGCAATCCTTCTGTTTCGCCTTCATCTGTTGGCCACTCCACCGCTTTCGTGCTGGTGGTAGCTGGATTCATCACCAGCCTGCTGGTCGCTAACATCATCGCGGTCAAACTGATCGCAGTCGGTTCCTGGATCATGCCAGCCGGGGTAATCGTTTTTCCACTGAGTTACATCCTGGGTGATGTGCTGACCGAGGTCTATGGCTACGGTCGTGCTCGACAGGTAATCTGGCTGGGCTTCGTCTGCAATTTACTGGCGGTATTAGCCATCACTCTGGCGCAGATTCTGCCGTCAGCCGGGTTTTGGGACGGACAAGCGGCATTCGAGCGCATCCTTGGTTATACCCCGCGTTTATTGTTGGCCTCGTTCTTGGCTTATCTGGCCGGTGAATTTGTCAACGCCTACGTACTAGCGCGGATGAAGATCTTAACCAAGGGACGCTGGTTGTGGACCCGTACCATCAGTTCTACTTTGGCGGGGCAGTTGCTGGATTCGGCAGTGTTCATCACCGTGGCGTTTGGAGGAGTGCTACCGCAAGAAGCATTGCTGGTTGCCATCCTGGTGCAATGGTTGGCCAAGTCGGCGTATGAGACCGCCGCCACTCCGTTGACTTATTGGGTGGTCAATACCCTCAAGCGACATGAGGGAGAAGACGTGTACGATCTCAAAACTGATTTTAACCCATTGAAAATACGAGGCTGATAGCCGTGGCCACTCGATCATGCATTTAAGCCCTAGCGATAGGTCTAGTCGCTGATCTGCCTCTTACCGCTAGAGCCGACTTATCCACAGTCTTTGTGGATAAGTCGGTATCGCATGGAGATTTGTTATTAAATGCAGTATTTAAATCAATTCATTACCTTGAATTTTTTGAATTGGACAATAAATGAGCTGTTGTTATTTTTTATTTTGTTTTTATATCATCACCTTGGTTCCTAATAACTACTCCCAACGCAAAACATGCCGCCGTTCAGTCTCCCGATGACGTATTTCGTCATCGGAATGAAGATAACCATTGGTGGTACTCAGATTGGCATGACCGAAGTTATCCCGAACGAAGCGTGGATCAAGTTGACTATCCGCCATTCGAGAACCGGCGGTATGCCGCAGCCAATGTGCCGAAGCCCGTTCTAGTAAGTGCGCTCGCGTGGGATGAGTTGCGCGCAATCGGTCAGCCGTTTTGGCAAATACGGTCTTGACGATGATATGAATCGCTGAACGCGTCAGAGGCTGCAACCGACCACCGATTGGAAACAGTAACGGTGTATTTTCTCCAGGAAATGGCAAAGCAGGTAGTGCGTGGTACTGCCGATAACGACTCAATTCCATCATTAATTCGCTCGTCGCCGGTACCAGACGAGGCTTATCGCCTTTACCGATGATCTCCAGCCACCAGTGCTCCTGTGCATCAGCACCCGTGCGCTGAAAGAAACTCCCCATGCTGTTCTCACAAATCTCCGAGATACGCAGTCCGCACAGATAAAGCAAGGTAAACAACCAGCGCACGCGATGATAGTGCTCCTGATCACGCGGGGTCTCACACGGCAGGGACAGAATCGTCGTCTTCGTCTCACGCCAGAGTTCTGTATCAAGGTAGCGAG
>JACSSB010000141.1 GCA_014879435.1 Phycisphaerales bacterium | reverse complement strand
GCTCAGTCGGTAGAGCAGCAGACTTTTAATCTGTTGGTCGTCCGTTCGAACCGGACACGGCCCACCAATATTTTCAATAAGTTGCACTATTTACTTGATCGCTATTAGTTTGCCGTGGTGCAGATTTGGTGCAGAAATAGAGATTCGCGCCGCATGTTCTGCAAGATGTTCCGGGGCCAGATGTGCGTAGCGTCGGACCATCGCGGGAGTCTCCCACCCTCCCAATTCCTGCAATACGTGTAGTGGTGTCCCAGCTTGTACATGCCAGCTTGCCCAAGTGTGGCGCAAGTCGTGCCAGCGGAAATTCTCGATCCCAGCGCGTTCTAATGCCTTCCGCCATGCTTTGGTATTAGGCTGCAAGATCGGTCGCCCTTCAAATGTGAACACTACGGCCGGATGCTTTCCGATTTGTTCCCGTACCACAGCCATAGCATCAGGGTTTAGTGGAACCGGTATTGCCTTCCCGTTCTTTGCTTGATCAGCGTGAATCCAAGCGACAGCCCGTGCCACATCGATCTGGTCCCAGCGTAGCCCCGTTGCGTTTGCTTGCCGTAATCCAGTAGCCAAGCTGAACCGGGCCAGTGCCGCAAGGTGTTCGGGTAGTTCTGATAGCAGTCGTTCGGCTTGCTCTCGCGTAATCCAGCGGATACGCCGTGCTGGTTCTGGGTACAAGCGAACTAGCGGCGCCTGATCGATCCATTCCCATTCCCTTGCCGCTCGGCGCAGAATTGATCGAATGAGCGCAAGATGGCGGTTTGCCGTAGCCGGGCTTGCCGCTAATCGCTTGATGTCGCCGATCTGCCGGATTTTCTCCCTGGTGATTGCGGTGAGCGCCAAGCCGCGTAAGTGCGGGTCGAGCCAACGCAAGAGCTTAATGTCTTCCTTTTGACTGGCTTTATGCGCGGTTTCTCCAAGCCATTTCACCACGGCTTGTTCCCATGAATACGATGGCCGGTCTCCAAGCTTTGACTCTCGCCAAAGCTTGGCTTTCAGCGTGTCGTGGTATTCCTGGGCGGCCTGTCGGTCGGCAGTTTCAGTAGATTGGTGTATTCGCTGTCCGTTTGGTGATGTGAAGCGTACCCACCAGACTTGCCCGCGCTTGTAGATGGACACTGCATCCTCCTAGTTACTGCCGCCTGCTTTCGATCATAGCCCGCTATCAGATAGTCGTGCAGATCAGATTCAAGGAACACCCAACGCTTTCCAGGCTTGTATGCCTGAATCACACCGGAGGCCGCTCGTTGTCGCAGCGCCTCAGCACTCATTTTGAGCAGCGCCGCCGCTTCTGATAGATCATATGTGCGCATCGAATAGGTCTCTGAAGCTGGTTGGATCGACATGATCTATAGCGCCAGCTCGCCAAGGGGTAGATCGAATCGTGGACCGTTGCAGCGTGGCATGATCTTGGTTGGTAGCATCAGCGGATCATCGTCATCGGCTTCCATGATCGGCGCGGCTTCTGGCCAGTCGTTCGCCCGAAAACACTGATCGAAGCGCGCCAACGCGGTTTGCCATTGCTCGCGGCCTTCCTGAAGCTGTTCGCGCCCCATGGGGATCACCACAACATCATGGGGTGGCGCGGTCTGTACAAACACAAATACTACGCTCTGCCCTTTCACCATGTTTTGATAGAACGCTGCCGACAGCAGATAGCGATAACGTGCTATCGCCGTTTCTACGACGTGGATCGAGTAGGTGGTTTTCAGTTCCACCACTTGCCGCCGCGCTTCCTGATGAATATCCAGCCGGGCCTTGAGTGGCAACAGGCCGTTGGTTCTTGGCTGGATGATCGTTCGTTCCTTCTTGCCACCGCGTAGCAACGTGCGCGCATCGGGATCGGCGTGCAAAGCGGCGGCGATGGCACGCGCTTTCTCCAGTTCAGCAGGTCGTACCACCGTCCGCCCGGTTGCCACCAGCTCGGCATAGCGGGATTTTCCGGCGTTGGATCGCCGTTCGTAGTCGGCCACGATAAATTCGTGCTCAAATTGGTGCGGGGTCAGGGCCAAGCAGTGTACGAGCGTCCCGAACCGTAAAGCGTGAGTTGGTTCCTCGGTGGTCCGCTGCGGGTCGAGGTATTTCCGCCAGCAGTCAGCAGGGCTTTTCAGCATTTCGATCAGCCAGTGCGAGGAAATAGCGGGTAATCTCTGATAGTCGCTGTTGTTCATGCGAGGATTCCTCCCTATGCGCCATCCATGGCGCAATGGCAATTATTGATCGTTGCCGTTCTCAGCCGGTTTGCTTTCAATCAGCCGGACAAAATCCGGTGAATACTGCGATTGCCGGAATTGCGCGATGGCTTCGGCATATTTGCCTGCGGCAATCACTTCGAATTCAACGGCAAAATAGCTTGCGGTCTTGCCTGCGCGTTTACTCATCATGGCTCTGACGGTTTTACCGAGTAGGCTTTCGCCTTTAATGCGATAGCTCCGGCGTAGTTCTTCAAAGTTGTCCAATGATTCTGTTTTGAACAGGATGGATGAAAGGATGCCGTCTGGATCGATAAACAGCAGGGCCAACCATTTTTGGAAGGAATAACCGAAATATTCCCCTTCGTTGATCTGCGCTCCTACCAATTCCATATCCAGCTTCCCTCCTTTCATTGCTGAAGCGCCGATTTTGAATTGCCCGGCTTGACAGTCGGATCGCCATTGCCGAATCGAGTCCGTCAAAATCTGGCCCTCTTCCAATCCCACCTCTTCCAACAGAATTTCAGTTGTCATAGTGATTGCTCCCAAGGCCAACCAAAGCTGGCATCGCTGTCGTAGCGCTCGGCTTCGCGATCAAGCCATGCTTTTCCTGCTTCAGTATCCAACCACTGATCAAAATCCAGGACATCCGCGTGTTGTCGCTCAAATTTGTGCTGTGATAGCATTGGTATTACCTCGTTTCGTGCTGTTTCGGGGTGAAAGTGGGCGCTTCCGTTGTTTGCCGCAACAGAAGCGCCTTTTTTTACTTGCGTGCGATGTTGGTCATTACCGTATGTATTCCCTTCCCTAACATTTCTGCGATGCACGTTTGTGCGAAATTACCCAACGCTTTTTTTGTATCCTCTTTGCAATGATATGCAACCCAGATTTGCCATAACCATCTATTGAATCGATCCGCATCAATATGCTCCATTGCATCCGCGATGATATTTTCAATGTATTGCCGATCTGATTGATGGTTTGCATTTTGCTCGGCAAGGCCGTCGATAAGATCATCAATCCGACGATCAAGGCTTTCCGCTTCACGTTCTTTACGGTCATATTCCCAGTCATAAAACCCTGGGCCGATTGCATAAGAATTCGCGGCTAATTGCATGATGTTTACTCCATCGCTGATGAAATGAGATTCAAGCCTTGGTTTCGGTTTTTCTCAGTTTTAAGGCCACCACAAAAACCTAGAACCATTGAAAAAAGAGCCTAACTACAACCTCTTGCCATTCAATATAATACTATAAGTATTTAAACACAATACCATTAGTATTAATTTCAGGTAAAAAAACCCTTAAAACAGCGACTGTTGCCGAAAAACGGGCACCACCTGGCGCTGAACACGAGGCGCAAGCGCCGGAGGACCAAAACAGCGCCGTGTGGCATGAGAAAACGGCGCGACACGCGCACACGGCAGCAAAACGAGCCGAGCGGAAACGCGGCGCGGCGCAAGGCCAAAAGCCCGCGCACGCCGACACAGCAGCGACGCCAGCGCAGAAGACGCACAGCGAACCGCCAAAACACGGCGAGAACCGCGCACCAGCCACCGGGACCGGCAACCCGCAACGCGGACCACCAACAAAGGAAGGACCACGCTAAGCCCCACGAACCCAAGCCGACCGACAACGAACCGGCGCAACAGGCGCAGCCCCGACCACCACCGCAGGCGGCGCCGCCGGCACCGAAACCGCCCAAACACGACCGGACACACCCACACGCGGCGAAACCACCACCGGAAAACCGCACCAACCCGACCACGCCGACGCAAACGCGACCGCACGGCCAAAACACGAAAACCCGACCACCACCACCGCACCCGAAAACGCCCGCGAGGACCGGCGCAAACGCCAACGCACCGCACCGGCAGACAACGCAGAACCCACCAGCCGACGCCACCACGGCGCAGACAGCACCGAACCACCCCGCGACACCACCAACGCACGCGACAAAGCCAGAGAGAAAGCCACGACACACCCCCCACAACAGACCCGGCGAACAAAGGGAGCCGCCCACCCCACCGCCGCAGGAGCGGCGGAAGGCGCGCCGGGAGCGCGCCACAGGGAAAGCAGGGACAGCCCCACACCCACCCCCCAGCGGAAGGGCCGAGGGGGCGAGCGCACAGGGCCGGAAGCGAGGACGGGCGCACAGGGCGCGAAGCGGCGAAGCGAACCCTTGCGCCCGCCCACAGCGCACGGCACAAGCGCAAAAAGCCCCAAGGCCCGACGCGGGGAAAACTGCGAACGAAGAGAGCACAAACGGCAGGGACGCCAAGCCAGGGATGGCGCGAAGCACCGCAGGGAGGCGGGTACGGCGGGGAGCTGCTCGGTATTACTTATCGAGCGTTATCTGTTGCTTGAAAACGTGTAATTCCACAGTGGCGACACGCGATTCTAGGTTCTGAATGCGTTGTGACATGTTCGCATCGGAGAGCTTCAGTTCTCCAAATTGATTATCCCAATGTTGTCTTGCCTCTTGACGCTGCGTCTCGGCCCACTGGAATTTCTCATGGATCAACTTATTAGTGTTCTCGCTCTGTTTCTCGATGCCACGCAATGCAATCTGGAGGATCGTGAACCCCACGACCGCGAGTCCACAGATCACGGCAATGGCGATTTCTGCGATGGTATCGGGGCCAATATTCATCGGTAGAGCCACGGGGTTTGCCACGGGCCAGGATTTTTCCAGATTCCGCGTCGTTTCTGCTGGGCGATCTCTTGCGCGGCATAGTATTCGCCACGACTTTGCGGACATTGCCACAGTGCCGCATAACCGCCATGGATGAGCCTCAGGCCACAGTTGCCATAATCTCGAAGCCGGATGATCTCACCGATCAGCCGACCATAGATATCTTGCCCCAGAATGCGCACAGAGACCCTTTCACCCACATACAGCAATCGCCGCAAGTAGGCACGGGCACTGATCGCATAAGCGTGGCATTCGGCATTGCCAATCTCTGGTGCGTCAATATAAGCCAGACGGATACGCACTTCTTCGGTTCGTGTCGCGCCATTCTCGGTAATGGTGCGAAAACAGCGAACGGTATCGCCGTCGGGCGTGTAGCTGACTTTCATCACCTCCTCGTTCATGTCTGTGCCTCGGCTTCGGCATCGGTCAGGACTGCACCGGCTTTGACCCCTTCCACGAACCCGATGGAAGGCAGGAACTCAAGGCCGCGTTCTGCAGGAATCTTATTTCCTCGACTATCGAACCGGTCTTTGCTCCACTTGGCGGCAAATACGCCGAGGTTATCCAACGTCGTGCTCCCGCCGCTTGCTACGATGGCCTTGATTTCCTGCTTTAGCGACCGGATAGCATTGGTCGTGATCAGGCTGCGCATGACTTCGGACACGGCTGGAAACGCCAAGGCGATGCGTTCCTTGATCCATTCCAGCACTTTGGCATCAAACAGGTCGATATCGGTTTCTACATCGGGTGAAGCTTGCGGAGCGGGATAGGCGCGGATCGAAATGGCATTGGCCAAGCGGGCCGCACTGACTCCGGCATCACGGTGATACGCTCTGATGCCAAACTGCACAGGACACAGGGCGCCGTTTTTAGGGAGCTTGGCGCGAGTGTTCTCGATGATGGCCTCGCTTTCAGTACTGTCGGCATAGCCCAACGAGAAGACTAATGTGCCTAACTGGCCGATGAGCTGCACCAGTTGACCAGCGGGCCATGTCAGCCGCACCCGATCTGGTATTTCACCATTGGCTTGGCGTTGCAGTTCGGCGTTTAACGCGGTCGGTGGGATCGGTTTAGGTAACTTCTGCGTGTAGCTGGCGGTTTTGCTTTGATACCCGCTTTTTCCTGTGCGTGGGCTGTGGGTGATGATCGTGCAGGTGATGATTCGGCATAAGCCATCTGGATCAGGGAGAACGATCCTGAAGGTTTTGCGGTAGGGGTCTCCGTCAGGGATTTCTTGTGGTGTGACCGGTGCCCCGTCGATATCGTATTGGAAGGTGGTGAGGTGCGGGTCGCGTGCATTTGCAGCGAGGATGAAGAGCATCCCGCTACTATCCTCCCGCGTGGTAATTGTCCAGTCCGGGCCTTTGGGGATGAGGGCCGCGCTCTGTGGAATGGTGACGTTCGCTACCGGGAACGGGTAGCTAAACGTAACGATTCCGTCCTGAATGACGTTGATACGAAATGCAAGGGCGTGGTTGCCACCGTCTTGTATCGCTGCGGGCAAGCGGGCGATGAGATCGGTCCAGGTGGTGGCGGTGCGGGCGGTGGTGGAACCGTGCAAATCCGCAAATGGTAAGAACGCACCTCCATCAGCAGCTACTTCCAGCGTGTAGCGCTCGTAATTGGGAGGCCGCCGAATTAATAGCGTTGGTTCGGGGAGATCGACTGTGCCGTTTTGCCCTTGGAACGGATGAGATCCCCACAGTAGTTCTGGGACGTACAGGCTACGGAGATTGATGTGCTCGGCTGGGCCATAAAGCCATGCATCACTACTCCCTTGAATGCGTGCGCGGGCTTCGACGGTATGCGGCTGATCGTTGAATGGCCAATGGAAATGCACACGCCCCAACACCCCACCCGACCAGTCATCACCAATGATGCACGCATCCCCATACAGCTCGTCGTTTGTATGTGATTCGTCGGTGATGAAAGTAGGCACCCAAGGACCGCCATCAATCCGGGTCTCTACTTCGAGCGGCAAGGCGTTCTGCCAGTCGGAGAATACCCAAGAGATTTGCGCTGTCTCATCCATGGCGAACGACAGTAGATCAGCGGGCGGCTCCTGCATCAGCGTAAACGGCACGCTGATGTCTCCTGATCCTATCGAGGATATACCCTGGATGGTGCAGGTCCATTCCGCTACATTCTCGAAGCTGAGGCCCAATACTTCGTCATAAAGTTGACGATGGATACTTTCTGACTCAACGGTCAGCACACCCCAAGCACGATCCAGGATGATGGGCGCATTGGTGCCACGCTGGAAGGTAAACCGATATTGAAAATCGCGGCTGTCTTCCCAACTCGCCGCCTCGAAGTTGATCAGGATTCTATCGAGTCTTGATAGAGAGGCGGTGATAGCGGTGGGTGCTGGAAGATTCTCTAAGCTGACGGGTTGCAGCGTGCACTCAGCCAGTGGGGTTTGCTGATAGGTGCTGTTGGTGGCGTACAGCCGAATGATGAAGGTTTCAAAGCGCGGGATATCGGCAATCAACGCGCTCAGATCTTGCGCGTTGGCGCTCCCTTTTTCATACCAATAATGGGTGCTGGCTTCGTATTCACTGGCTGCAAACAGATAAACCGGTTTGCTGTCGCCTGACCATGACCAACTTAATGCGACCTCACCAGGGTTGGTGGTACGTACCGCGCTGAAGTTTTCGATGTGGGCCGGTGGCGCACCGGGATTGCTATCCAATCTCGCGGATTCACCCTCTGCATTAAATGCAGTCACACCCCACGACTTCATAGAGTCGCTTTCGCTTCCCATGTAGGTCGTGAATACCATGTCGGTGGTATTGATTTCGTTGACTTGTTCCCAGCCATACGGTTCCCCTTCATCCCGATAGATACGAAAGCCGGTATGGGTGGCATCTCCAGCGGTGATGGTGATGATGTTCGCGTAATAGTCGGGGTTATAAACGACCGACAGACCGGCAGGAATGATAGGAATGGCCACGGGATGATTCCTTGATCAAGTGCTGGAAAGGGGAAATGCCATCCATGGCATGGGATGCGTTACTTGGCTTCCTCGTCTGTCATGACGATGCCTTGCTTGGTGCCGGTCTTGAATCCAGTGCTGGGGCTGAATCCAAGGCTCCGATAGGCGGCGATGACGACCGGCTCTCCGGTAGACGGATTGCGCCCCAGACGCTCATTGGTCCATTTCGCTTTCACAACGCCGAAGTCTTGCAAGGTGACGCTGCCGCCCTTTGCCACTACATCTTTGATCTTCCAGATCAATTCATCGACTGCGGTGTTGCAGATGGTTTGGCCCTCTGGCGGGAGCGTGCCGATCTCGCTGAGCACGTTGGAAAATACGGTGGCTTTCAGCGTTGCATAGTCCATGTCCACTGCCGTACCGGCGATTTCGTCCGGGGTCAGTGGGTCGGCTTCCTTGACCTTGCTGGTGATGTTCAGTGGTGCGGCGGCGAATACTTCGTCGCTCTTGGCGCTGATGTTGGTGGCGATGATGGCGAAGCGATAAGGCCGGGCCACCGCTGGCCCCGTTTCCTGCACGACAAACCGCGAGACATTCTCGATACGGCATTCGGTTTCAATGCCATTGCTGCTGTAGACCGTGTGTTTTTTGTCGAGGTAGTCATAGCAAATGACATCGATCCCTGTACCAGGATTGACTGCGGCTTTCTGCCAGGACAGCCGCACGACATCGGGAATGGTGTCGATGCGATCACGCAGCAGTTGCACGTTCAAGCTGAGCGGGGCGTTGGGCGGTGCCATGTCGTAGGTGATCATGGCAGGGCCAGTGACCACCCAGGGACTGACATCACCCGCGACGTTGTAGCGCAGCCGGAAGGTAACCACGTGGCTCATGCCGTCTTGGGGCACGATTTGACTGGTGGCTTGGACTAGCGATAAGCCGACGCTGGATTCTGCGTAGGTGGTGACGTTGGTTTGTCCGATGGGGAAGTAGCCACCCGGATCGGTGATGTCTTCGATATCACATTCCACTTCGATCTTGGTGGGCACCAAGCCGGTCCAGCGCAGCAAGATGGTATTGCCGTCGAGATCATCGCCGGTAATCGCGTCTTTTCCGGCATCTTTGATGATGCTGACCGGGTTGGCTGGTGCGTTGAGCGCGTAGGTCTTGATGCCGCCGCCGATGTCGGTGGCGACATAGAGCAGATATTCTTGCGCGCTGGTGATCGCTGCGGTTGGTCGCCCTGGATTGGCAGGATCGAAGATGGATTCATCCAGGACTTTCTTGGCTGTGCCGCTGTCGTCACGACACAGATAGAGGCTGACCGGCGCGCCGGGATCGGCGAAGGTCGGATTGGCGAAGAGCGGCTCTGATGCAGCGGCAAAGCTAATGATCTTGGATTTGAAACCCGCAGGATCACCGGTGCCGTCCGTGATGCTTTGCGGAATCAGGGTGTTTCCGGTGGCGTTGCATAGGGTGACGGCGTTGAGGGTGTTGCTGTCGGGGTAGAAAAGCCGGTAATGGGTGGCTGGGGTGGACATGAGTGGTGTACTCCTAGAAGTGGAGGATGCAGATCAATCCAGTTTCAGTGATCGTTAAAGCCGGAAGGGGGGAGATGCGCAGATGGGGGTGGCATGAAGTGCAGCCGCTCAGGCTCCAGATCAACGGCAGCAGGATCAGAACGATTCGGGCCGGTGGTGTCTTGCTTGCCACGGGCGGTAACATCCTTGGTCGATCTGCTGCGGTATTCATTGCGGAGGATTTCGATGATGGAGAGCAGTGCACCGGCCACCACGGCGATAGGCGTGGCAAGAGCGGGGTCGATACTGATACCGCACAGGGAAAGCAGCCCGATGATGCCGCGCCAAGTGGAGGGCTGTTTGAAGTCGATCATGGCGTGCTCCAACTGCGGGCGATGTCGTAGACGCGAAACAGCCGCCGATACCAGCCACGCCCAAAGGTTTCTTCGTTGCGGTTGAATTCGTAACGCAAAGCACGCTCGGCACAGAAGGCGATGAGGGTGTGGATGGGGCTGCGATGCATGGCCGCTAGTGCGGCGGCTTGGGTTTTGGGGCCGGGAATGCCGTCGATGTCTACCTCAAGCACGGTTTGCAGCAGCTTGACGGCGGTGGCCTGCCCTTGATTGACGGCACAATCGAACAGCAGCAGAGACAGACCTGCGGGGAAGTCATCGCCGTTGATCGGCGCCCAGTAGTCGCGCTGGTAGAGTGCCTCGGCGTCTTCCAAAGTCAGGCTTTGAATGTCGAGATTGGGGTAAGCGCGCTGAGAGATGCCGTACTTCGTGATGCCGCCAGGGTCGCGGCGGTGATGGGATAGTTCGCCCTCTTCGCTGAGAATGACCTTGATGCAGTCGTTGAAGTGGCCCATGATTTTCTCCTGAAAACGATGGGCAAGAGCTTCGGCGTGTGGGGCGAAAAAAGCGTGCGGATTGTGGCGGTTATGGAAGATTGGGAGGAAAAAGCTTAATCACGAAGGGGCTAGGCTTGGGGGCGCGTCAATCGATACCATTTGGTGGTGATCCCAACCCTTTTTTTTGACTGCTCCCTGTGCATCTCATAAATCAATCACTTACAAGCTACGCAAGAAAAAGGGTTATGAGAGCAAAAAGCTGGATTTTTCTTTAACGATCAGTATGATTTAAGCGGTATGCTCTAGTTCACTGCCGCATAGGCAGCTTAGAAA
>JACSSB010000180.1 GCA_014879435.1 Phycisphaerales bacterium | reverse complement strand
CTGCCTTTGCCCGTCGCACCGGTCATCTGTCCAGAATAGGACAACGGCCGCTCCACCACCTGTCCGTCTCGGTCGTAGAGGGTGAAAGATTCCCGCCGCACATCGGCGACATCACCTTCTTCCAGAAAGACGAAGGTCTGGGTAACCGGCGCCAGCGCGAATACGTCTGAGGCGATGAAATGCTCCTCGATACCGATACCCAGCACCAAAGGACTGCCTACCCGCGCCGCAACCAGTCGTTCTGGGTCATCGCGACAGATCACGCCCACACTGTACGCGCCGGTCAATCGAGCTACAGTCTGTTGTACCGCCACCAGCAAATCACCACTTTCCCGCATCCGCTGCTCGATCAAGTGCGCGATCACTTCGGTATCGGTGTCGGACTCGAAGCGATAACCGGCGGCCAGTAATTCTTCCTTGAGCTCACGATAATTTTCGATGATGCCGTTATGCACCACCGCGACCGAGTCGTTGCTGACATGCGGGTGCGCATTGCGCTCACAGGGTTCGCCATGGGTGGCCCAGCGGGTGTGGGCGATGCCCAAGGAACCACGGATCGATTCCTGCCGTAACCGTTCCGTCAGTACCTGAACCTTACCGACCGTGCGAATTCGATGCAGACGCTGGTCGCGGGGGTCCAGAGTGACGATTCCTGCCGAGTCATAGCCACGGTATTCCAGTCTGCGCAAACCTTCGAGCAGGATGGGAGTGACGTTACGTTCAGCGATGGCACCCACGATTCCGCACATAGGAGTTCCGACCGTACATTTATGAAATAGAACGATAGCCTAGCGACTTAGTCCCCAAGGAACAAGTCAGAGAAGACCGACTTCAGCGTCGGCCTTCGGCCATGATGGGTGATGATCCGCTCCTTAGGAACGTAAATATTCGCGGAATTGCTCGCCCAATTCTGGATGGCGCAGACCATACTCGACCGTCGCAATCAGATAACCAAGCTTGCTGCCACAGTCGTGACGCCGACCCGAAAATTCGTAAGCCAATACCTGTTCTTCAGCCAGCAAAGCGGCGATACCGTCAGTCAATTGGATCTCATTTCCCGCTCCACGCGGAATGTGGGTCAACAGATCAAAAATGCGTGGGGTCAGGATATAGCGACCTACCACAGCCAAATCGGAGGGAGCCTCTTCCGGTTTGGGCTTTTCAACGATGCCATCGACGTTGCTGAGTCGGTTGGCGAAAGGCAAGGGATGGACGATACCGTACTTATTGGTCTCGGTGGCGGGCACCCGTTCCACCCCCAGGATCGAGCACTGATATTTATTGAAATGGCGGGTCATCTGACTCATCGTCCCGCCTTCCTTGGCATCTTCCTCGATCAGGTCATCGGCGAGAATCACAGCGAAAGGTTCATTGCCGACCACCGGCCGGGCGCACAATACTGCATGCCCCAAACCCAGCGCCTCGGCTTGCCGCACATAAACGCATTCCACGCCACGTGGCACGATACCACGCACCACCTGTAGCAGATCGGTCTTGTGGCGAGCTTCCAATTCCGCTTCCAGTTCGTAGGCCTTGTCGAAATGATCGGCGATGGCGTTCTTGGTACGGCCGATGATGAAAACTAAGGTTTCCACCCCCGCTGCCACCGCCTCTTCGACCCCATACTGAATCAATGGTTTATCGACGATCGGAAGCATTTCCTTGGGGCTGGCCTTGGTCGCTGGCAGGAATCGAGTTCCAAGACCAGCCACGGGGAATACTGCCTT
>JACSSB010000386.1 GCA_014879435.1 Phycisphaerales bacterium | reverse complement strand
GTCGCCAAACTGGCTCTAGTCTATATCGAAATCTTCCGCAATATCCCGTTATTGCTGCAAATTTTCTTTTGGTATTTCACGGTGTTGCGGGCAGTGCCTGCGCCGCGCCAAAGCCTGAATCTGAGCGATACCGTCTTTCTGAACATTCGCGGCCTGTATTTACCCGCACCTCAATTTCAACCGGGGTTCGGCTGGGTACTAGCGGCCTTGGGTCTAGCTTTGGTCCTGGTCCTGATCCTGATCCGCTGGAGCCGCCGACGGCAAACCACGACTGGTCGGCAATTTCCCACGCTTTCTGCCGCCCTAACATTATTGATTGGCTTACCACTCCTCAGCTTTTGGCTGGCAGGATCGCCGCTGATCTGGCAAATCCCCGAATTACAGGGTTTCAACTTTCGCGGCGGCTGGGTAATCATCCCAGAACTGGCTGCTTTACTGCTGGCCCTGTCGATTTATACGGCCGCCTTCATCGCCGAAATCGTTCGTGCCGGGATTCAGGCGGTCAGCCATGGCCAGACCGAGGCGGCATTTTCGCTGGGCCTGAATCCCAAATTGACCTTGCGGCTGATCATCTTGCCGCAGGCACTCCGGGTGATCATTCCTCCCCTGACCAATCAGTACCTGAATCTGACCAAAAACTCATCACTCGCCGCCGCTATCGGTTATCCCGATCTGGTAGCCACTTTCGCGGGTACCGTGCTGAATCAGACCGGCCAAGCCATCGAATGTATTACCCTCACCATGGCGGTCTATTTGACCATCAGCCTGCTCATTTCGTTGTTGATGAATGGGTACAACCGACGCGTTACCTTGGTGGAGCGCTGAACGATGAGTGAAGCCCACACCTCGCGTTCCGACGACTTGCCACCAGCTAATACCATTAGCGTGTTTGGCTGGCTGAAGCGCAATCTATTCTCTTCACCCTTCAACATCGCCTTGACCATCTTGGCGCTGTATCTGCTCTACCTCACGATCCCACCTCTGCTGCGCTGGGCTTTATTGGATGCCACCTGGAGCGGTGATAGTCGCGAGGCATGCCAAGCCCATGAAGGTGCCTGCTGGGTGTTCATCCGGGTCCACTTTGCACAGTTCATCTATGGCTTTTACCCGGAAGCACAACGTTGGCGCGTCAATACCGCCTTTGTATTGCTGATCCTTGGCGCAGCACCTCTGTTCATACCCAAGGTTCCTGCCCCATTCAAGGCACGACTAGGCATCGGCTTATTACTGCTCTATCCCCTCATCGCCCTCGTATTGTTCAAGGGGGGATTCTTCGGTCTGAGTGTGGTGGACACCAGCCGTTGGGGCGGGTTGCTGCTCACCCTGGTCATTGCCGGAGTCGGCATGACTGCCGCCTTACCGCTGGGCATCTTGCTCGCTCTCGGTCGGCGTTCACAGATGCCAGCCATTCAGGCTTTATGCGTGACCTTCATCGAATTCTGGCGCGGTGTACCGTTGATTACCGTGCTATTCATGTCCTCGGTGATGCTGCCACTGTTCCTGCCAGCAGGTATGAATTTCGACAAGCTGCTGCGGGCTTTGATCGGCATTACCCTGTTCCAAGCCGCGTACATGGCGGAGGTGGTGCGCGGCGGTCTGCAAGCTATCCCCAAAGGTCAGTTTGAGGCGGCCATCGCACTGGGGCTGGGATATTGGAAAACCATGGCGCTGATCGTGCTACCACAAGCGCTGAAATTGGTTATTCCCGGCATCGTCAATACCTTTATCACCCTGTTCAAAGATACCTCTTTGGTGTTGATCATCGGCCTATTCGACCTGATGAACATCGTACACAACGCCACCACCAATCCGGCCTGGCTGGGCTTTTCCACCGAGGGTTATGTCTTTGCCGCTACCGTCTACTGGCTGTTCTGTTTCAGCATGTCGCGCTACAGTCAGAACCTGGAAAAACGCCTGCATACTGGCCACAAAGCTTAAAAATCTGACTGATGAATCCATCTGCTCCCGCATCGCTGTCCGAACAGGAAATGATTCGGATGGAAAAAGTGCACAAGTGGTACGGCACTTTTCACGTTCTCAAAGACATTAATCTGATCGTCCATAAAAGCGAACGGATCGTGATCTGCGGTCCCTCCGGCTCCGGCAAATCCACCGCCATCCGCTGCATCAACCGGCTGGAGGAATACCAGCGCGGCCGGATCGTGGTCGATGGTCTCGAACTCAGCAATGATGTGAAACAGATCGAGCAGGTCCGTCGCGAAGTGGGCATGGTGTTTCAGCATTTCAATCTGTTCCCGCACTTGAGCGTGCTGGAAAATTGTGTGCTGGCGCCCATCTGGGTACGCAAACTGCCGCGCAAGCAGGCGGAAGAAATCGCCATGAGCTACCTGGAGCGGGTCAAAATCCCCGAGCAGGCCAACAAATATCCGGGGCAATTATCGGGCGGTCAGCAGCAGCGGGTCGCCATCGCACGTAGTCTATGCATGAATCCCAAGATCATGCTCTTTGATGAACCCACCTCGGCGCTAGACCCAGAGATGATCAAGGAAGTGCTGGATACCATGATTGCCTTGGCTGAGGACGGCATGACCATGATCTGCGTCACCCACGAGATGGGCTTTGCCAAAACCGTGGCCCATCGGGTGATCTTCATGGACAGTGGTGAGATTATCGAGGAAAACACTCCAGAGGAGTTTTTCACCCATCCCCAATCGGATCGAAGCAAGCTGTTTTTGAGCCAGATTCTGCATAATTGAAGCGGCATCACGCGAGGCATCCTGGATTCCCGCTTTCGCGGGAATGACGCCAAGTGTTTCGTGGGAATGGCTTTCACCATTTGATCGTCACTCCCGCGCAGGCGGGAGTCCAGAAGCCACATCATGCGAGGCATCCTGGATTCCCGCTTTCGCGGGAATGACGCCAAGTGTTTCGTGGGAATGACTTTCACCATTTGATCGTCACTCCCGCGCAGGCGGGAGTCCAGAAGCAATACTGGTTCAGACGCTCGCTTCGGATTCGCTCGGTTCCGGCAAGCTGGCCTGCGCTTCCTTCAAGATCACCAAAGCCCGCTCATAATCGAAATTACCGATCCGCAACCCCAGATCGTTGGATTTCCTGCCCAGCGCCGCCTTCAGAAGTGCTGCCGATTCTCGAAATACTGTACCCGCTTCAATATCGGCTTCTGCCAATAGAGTTTCCAATTGGAGCAACACGCTACGGATTTGCCTGTAATCCACCGCCACGGTGGGAATCACTGCTATCGGTAATGCTGCTTGCAGCGCAGTAACCAACGCCTCCTGCCCGGCCTCCAGCGCCGCTGCTAACGATTCAATCTCCGCTGCTGCCGCTTCCTCGCGCAGTGCCGCCTCCAATTGGGCAGCCGACTTCTGCACCTGAGTTGCCCCCAGCGCGCCCGCTGCTCCCTTGAGTGCATGAGCAAGCTGGTGAGCTGCCGTCCTATCTCCAGCATCTAGATGCTTGCGCAACACGGCCCCAGCGCCAATGTGATCATCCACATATTTCTGTAATAGACGAAGATAGTCGGCAACTTCCCCGCGCATGCTTCTCAAGCCCAGTGTTGCATCAAGACCCGGAATGGCCGCAAGGCATGCCGGTTCCAGACCAATGCTCTCCTCTTCTCGCACTCTGGGCAATGCTGACTTGCTCAACCGGTTCGACGTCGAAGGCAACCATTTGAGCAATGTGGTAAACAGTGCAGATGGATCGACTGGTTTGGCGACGAAGTCATTCATCCCGGCATCCAGACAACGTGCCCGATCCTCGGCGAAGACATTGGCGGTCATCGCCAGGATTGGGATGGTCTCTCGGCCCGGAATCTGCCGAATTTCTGCCGCCGCCTTCAATCCATCCAAACCCGGCATCTGCATATCCATCAAGATCAACGTGTAGGGAGTAGCACTGGCCTTAGTCACGGCATCCCGTCCATCCACCGCCGTATCGGCCGCCAGCCCGACCATTTCCAATAAGGCCACCGCCACTTCCCGATTGATCGCATTATCCTCCGCTACCAGTACCCGTGCCCCCACCGCTTGCTGTCGCAACTCATGCTCGACTTCCGCCTTCTGATGTGGCGCAATGCACCGCCCCAGGGCGTGTCCTCGCTCCAACTGGGCAGTGAACCAGAAAAGGCTCCCCACTCCCTGTTGGCTCTCCACCCCAACTTCGCCTCCCATTAATTCGGCCAACCGCCGAGTAATCGCCAGTCCCAGTCCCGTACCTCCATAGCGCCGCGTTGTCGAGGCATCGGCTTGCGCGAAGGCATTGAAAATCCGCCCGATCTGATCTGGACTCAGGCTAATTCCAGTATCTTGCACTTCAAACCGGACGACCACCTTATCGTCCTGCTCGTCCATGAGCCGTGCCCGCAACGTAATTTCACCCTTTTCGGTGAACTTGACCGCGTTGCTGGCGTAGTTCAACAAGGCTTGACGCAGACGAGACAGATCCCCCCGTAGCCAGATCGAGCTGGCCTGATCCTCCACTCGCAACGTCAAACCTTTGGCCCATGCCGCCTCGGTGATCAGCGAGCGCGTCTGATCCAGCAGATCCGAGAGGTGAAAATCGGTTCGTTCCAACTCCAGCTTACCGGCCTCAATCTTCGATAGATCGAGAATGTCGTTGAGCAATGTCAGCAGATGGTGCGCAGCGGTGTCGATCTTCGCCAATCGTTCGAGCTGTTTGGTCGTTGGCTCCTCCCGCCGCAATAAATGAGTCAGCCCGACAATTGCGTTTAGCGGGGTGCGAATCTCATGGCTCATATTGGCCAGAAATGCGCTCTTGGCCCGATTGGCCTGTTCCGCCGCATCCTTGGCGGCTGCCAGCGCCATCTCAGCCCGGCGGCGCAATACAATTCGCCATAAATCAGCGCTAAGGAGTTGCAGCTCGTGCTCATCTGATTCGTCGTACTCGCTTGGCTTGTTGCCCACTCCCAGCAATAGCCGCACCTTGTCCCCTTCTACCACCGGTACTCCCAAATGGCGAAGTAGATGAGCGCGGCTCTCCAAGTGGTCTTCGCGGTCGCGTAAGCTTTGGTAATCGTTATGGGTTACTGGACGACGTAAGCGCACCGCGTCCGCCCACAACCCAGCTTTGGCGATCAGGTAATGATCATCGCGGATGGCAGTCTCGGATTGGATGGGATCGGTCGACCCCACATAAAACTGAATCGTCTCCTGGTCCTCGTTGACCAGATGCAGGTAGCCAACGGTGCTGTCGGTCAAACGCATCGCTTCATCGACGCCACGCTGCAACAACTCACGTTCATCCAGCCTATCGACCTGTTGGCTCATCTCAAACAGCGCCTGAAGCCGTAGATCGCTGACCCGCAATTGCCGATTGGCCGCTTCCAATTCTGCAGTGCGCGCCGCGACGTTTTCTTCGAGATGGTGACGATAACGATCCAGCTCGACCGCAACACGCTTGCGTTCGGTAACATCGAAGCAATAGCCGATATAGCCGTCGAATTCGCCTTCGCTGGAATGCAGCGGAATGCCATAACCTGCGATCCAGCGATAAACACCATCATGGTGCTTCAGCCGATATTCCATCTCGAAGGGATGGCGCTCGTGGAAGGCATCAAGGTAACGGCCAAGGTAACGCTGGCGATCTTCGGGGTGAAGACCCTTGGCCCAGCCAGCGCCAAGCTCCTGCTCCAGGGTATGGCCGGTGAACGCCAACCAAGTGGCGTTAAACCAATCACACTGGGCGTCGATATCCGCACGCCAGACTAAGGCGGGGGCTTGATCAAGCAAGGCGGTTTGCAGCTCGTAAGCCTTTCGCAGCTCCTGTTCGGTCCGCCTGCGCTCGGTAATATCCTGCACGGTACCAATGGCAGATACCGCCACACCCGCAGTATCGTGGACGATCTCAGCGCGCTCACGTACCCAACGCACCTCGCCGCCGACCACGATGCGGTGCTCGGTATCGTAAACTGCGTCACCGGCAATGGCTGCCTCCAGTTCCGCCTCTATCCGTGCTCGATCTTTTTCGTGGACACGGTCATAAAATATCTTGAGTGTAACCGGCGAACCGCACGGCAGATCGAACATGCGATAGGTTTCTTGTGACCAAGTTAAATCTTCACCGGGAAGAACTCGCATCCAGCTACCGATTCGTGCGATGGCTTGTGCTTTATTGAGGGAACTCTCGCTCGCTCGCAGCGTTTCCTCCATCTGCTTACGTTCTGTGATATTGCGGCCTACCGACTGAAACTCGACACAGCGGCCCTGTTTGTCCAACAACGGGACATCCACCCACTGAAACCAGTGAATCTCGCCATCACTGGAACGCACTGGATGCTCGTAGTGCAACTTGTGCGGGTTAATCGCCAATTCTTCGTAGCAAGCAATCACCGCCTCGCGGTCGGCTTCGGGGATAAATTCGAACCAGCGACAACCGATCAGATCCTGACCCGGCACCGCGAACAATTGCCGATAAGCCTCGTTTACGAAGGTCAAGGTGCCACCGGGAAGCCAGCGACAAACCGCGACATCCTGGCTTTCTACCACGGCTCGGTAGCGATTTTCACTATCACGCAGCTCTCTCTCGGCTCGCTTGTGCTCGGTGATGTCGCGCCAGATACCGAGAAAATAATCCCGATCACGAAGGTGGATTACACGCACAGTGACCTGTGCATCGATGAGGTATCCATTTTTACGACGATATCGGGCTTCGAAACCAGCGCCACCGGTCGCTAATAGCCGTGCGTACGACTCCTCGATCTCTTCTTCGCTCGAATTGGTCTGAATCGCCGCTAGCGGCAATCCTAACAACTCGTTGTGATCGTAGCCCAGCATGCGGCAGGCCGCATCACCAACTTCGACGAAGCGTAAGGTTTCAGCATCCACCAGATGGATCGCTTCACCAGCCTGATCGACGATGGTGCGATATAGTTCTTCTCGCTCTCGCAGCGCCTCACGCGCACGCTTTTGCTCGGTGATGTCACGAGTGACAGTAACGCAAACACTGCGCCCACTGATATATGCGCCTCTGGCACTCACTTCGGCATCATAGAGCGAGCCATCCTTGCGGCGATGGTGGGTCTCAAACGTGGCATTGATCGCCAAGATATCGGGGAACCGAGTACGGATACACGCCTCACTCATATCCGCATCTATATTCCATGCACAGAGACCGAGCATCTCTTCTGGCGCGTAACCAAGCATCTCGGCAAAATGCCGATTGACTTCAATAACGCAGAAGTCTTGGTCAAAAATGGCGATACCATCACCGGAATTCTCGATCAGCGCTCGGCGCCATTCGGCTTCGTTCGCTAAGGCCATTTGACCCGCTTTTTCGGCGCCAACGTCGCGCCAAACAGCGACCCAACAATCCGCTCCTCGTAGCGCAATGACCCGAACGTTGATCTGCACATCGAGGATGCTACCGTCCTTGCGGCGGAAACGATTGTCGAACCGAGCGTTGCCTGCCTCCCGCACTTTCGCGACATACGCGTATAAACCCGCTTCATCCAAGTCAACCTGGATATCCAGCAGAGATAGTTCGAGCATTTCCTCGCGGCTATAACCCAGCATTCGGCAGGCCGTATCGCTGACTTCGAGAAAACGCAAGGTCTCCATATCCACCAGGTCGATGCCGTCCCCCGCCTGATTGATGATGGCACTGTAGATTTCCTCCCGTTCCCGTAGTGCCTCCTGCGCCATCCTGATCGCAGTGATATCGCGGGTGATGCCCAGCACCCCGAGGAGCTCACCACCCGCATCGTAGACCGGCGTCTTGATGGTTTCGAACAAACCGCAATAGCCATCATTGGCAAAGGTGAGCCATTCTTCGTTGACACGCGGCCCACCCGCCGCAACGGCCGCTTGGTCGTTCGCCCGGAAAAAATCGGCCAATTCTGGGTCGTCGAGATCGTAGTCGGTCTTGCCGATGATCTCTGCTTCGCTGGCCCCATGTAGGCGTTCGAAGGGCAAGTTACAATGCAGAAAGACCCCTTCAGGGTCTTTCATCCAAATCGGATCAGGGATAGACCGTATCAAGGTCCGCAGTTGAGCACGTTCGATTTCCAGCGTGCGTTGTGCTTTTCTTTCCTTGGTGACATCACGAAAACTCCAGAGACGAACTTGTTCCTCATCCAGAGAAAATGCTCGGGTAAATCGCTCGAAAATCCGCCCGTCCTTGAATTGCACGATGGTCTGATGCGTCTCACCGGTTTGGTAGAGGCGCTGTACGTCCCATACGAAGTTCTCGGGATCGGATACTTGATCGAGTACGTATCCAAGCAGACGATTATCTTGTTTCGTGGTGAGCAATTCATTCGGGATACGCCACAACTCGCCAAAACGGCGGTTAGTGTTCAGCACCGAGCCGTCTTCACCGACCACTAGGATGCCATCGGCCGTCGAATCCAGGGTGGCACGCAACAGGGTTTCGCTGCGCCGCAAGGCTTTCTGCTGGCGCACCTGCTCTGTAATGTCACGCGACACCCCAATGATCGCTGGCCGACCATTCCAGTGGCCCATGACCACGCGAGTATCCACTAAAACGCAATCACCGTCGCACGCCAGCAACGGCAAGGTGTAGCTCATGCGGGTTCTTCCGGTCTGGATCTCACCCATCACTTGTCGGACTTGGGCGTGGGCCTCGGATGGATAAATGGCCCAGACCGGTTGGCCAATCAAGGTATCGCCGTAGCCTAGCCCCATCGCTACGGCTGGGTTGTAGTGCAGGATGTAACCCTTCAAGTCAAGGACGAACAGATAATCATCGATGGCACCGAACAACCCCGCCAGATTGAGCCGCTGATCAATGGCTTCTTCCTGGGCCAATAACCGTTCCAGAGCTTGGGTGAAGTGCCGTGTGAGCGTTTCCAGAGCGGTGATGGTCAAACGACCCACCGCTCCCGCCTGCTGACCGACTAGACTGAGACAGGCGAGCGCTTCGCCATCGACATGAATCGGCAACACCACCAATGAGTGGATACCTTCCTTGATCAACGCGGGATCCAGAATCAATGCGGGACTAGCGCAATGCTCCGGCATTGGCGTGGAACTGCAGCGTAGCCGACCTAGCCGAATTATTGCCGCCTGAGGAGAATTCCCGGCCAGATAACCCATCCGGGTGCAAAGGGTTTCGGATAAGCCCTGTCGGACCACCAAGCGATAACCATCGTCCGGCTCGCGCCAGTAAAGTCCACCACCGTCCAGCCCAGGCAGACTGAGTGCGCTGTTTAGAATCGCTTCTAGTAGTTTTTCCCGATCCGGCTCACTGCTCAGCACCGTAGAAAACTCGTGCTGTATCTGCAGCAGCAATTCGGCGTATTTGCGCTCGGAGATATCTTGCAGGGTTCCCACGGTTAGTAGCGGCTGATTATCTACGTCCCACCGCACCACCCGGCCCCGGATATAAAACCAAACCCACCGACCGTCTGCGACGCGCAGACGATATTCGACCTCATAGCGCGAGTCGCCCTTCATTAGCGATGTCGCGATGCGTGTTTGTACATCCGGCAAATCATCGGGGTGAATCAGCGCAAACCAAGCTGACAGGCTGGATATGGGCTGCTCAGCACCATAACCTAGCAAGGCACGGGCGGAGGCATTCCAATAGAGATGGTCGGTGGCATTGTCGTATTCCCAGATACCGATACCCGCAGCATCCAGTACCAGTTCCAAGTGGGACTGCGACAATACCGGTTCCCGCCATGGCGTTTCCTGTATGCTCACGGTATCGGAACGATCGAGATCAAGAGAAGTGTTCACGTGGGCACTCACCATGCAGAAACAGTCTCAAAAAAATCAGCTTGATCTTAAAAGCTAAAATTTTGGCAATACCACCAAGGCAGACCCATTTCGCACCATTGCGGACAATGAGGAACTGAGCGCTCGCCTATTCAGAACCTCACAACCATCTAGGATCGATCTGGAGTTACCCAATATCTGCTTGGCTACTGGAAGGAAGGTACGCTGATCGGCACAAATGACGATCAGACTACTCCATCTCGAACCTTGGCCAGCTTAGCCTGCAGCAATTCGTCGTTATCGCTATACCGCTCAGCAATGGCACAGAACTCATCGAAACGGGCCAGAAAACACGCGACAATATCTGGATCGAAATGCTGACCGCCTTCTTTGGCGATAATTTCCCGTGCCTTTGCATAGGGCATGGGTGCTTTATAGACGCGTCGGCTAATCAGTGCATCGAACACATCGGCCAGCGCCATGAGCCGAGCAGGAATCGGAATCGCATCCCCAACCAGTCCATCTGGATAACCGCTACCATTCCACTTTTCGTGATGATAGTGCGCGATCTCCTTCGCCAATCGTAAAAAATCGACCGGCTTTTCAGCATCACGCTCCGCCTGCTCGATGGCATCGCTGCCGATCTTGGCGTGCGTTTTCATGACAGTCCATTCCTCTGGACTCAAAGCCCCTGGCTTGAGCAGGATGTGATCTGGAATACCCACCTTGCCGATATCATGCAAAGGAGCGGATTTGACCAGAAGATGAATGTTGCGCTCGGTCAGAAAAGAGGCATAGCGCGGATTACTTTGCAACGATTCAGCAAGAATGCGTACGTATCCACTGGTGCGATGCAAGTAAATTACACGAAACGTGCGACTAAAATTACACGTATTCGCATTTTGGTTAAATTTTAACCGCTTT
>JACSSB010000053.1 GCA_014879435.1 Phycisphaerales bacterium | reverse complement strand
TTCGCCAAAGACCGGCCAGATGGGGTGGTCATCGCCACTCCGAACCGCTTGCACGTCGAACAAGGCTTGGAATGCATCGCCGCTGGAATCCCCGCACTGATCGAAAAGCCGGTCGCGGATACCCTCGAAGCGGGATTGCGGTTGTGCGAAGCCGCTGAAGCGGCGCAAGTACCGATTCTGGTCGGCCATCACCGCCGTCACAGTGCGATCATGGCCAAGGCCGTCGAGATCATCGATAGTGGTGTACTGGGTCCGATTGTGGCCGTCATGGGATCATTTTTGCTCTACAAAGCAGAAAGCGAGCATTACTACGACGGCCCGCATGCTTGGCGGCGGGAGATCGGCGGTGGGCCGTTGCTGATTAATATGATTCACGAAATCAGTAATCTACGCACATTATGCGGAGAGATCGAGGCGGTACAAGCCTTTAGTTCTAATGCCACCCGGCATTTCGCGGTGGAAGATAGCGCTGCCATCACCTTTCGCTTCGTCAATGGCGCGCTGGGCACCTTCCTTTTATCCGACACTGCCGCTTCTGATCACAGTTGGGAACACACCGTTGGCGAAGATCCGAGTTTCGATCCCGCCCACGCTGCCGATGTGGATTGTTATCACCTGACTGGAGCGTCCGGTTCTCTATCGATTCCGACCATGCGCCTGCGCTGTTTCCACACGGTAGCCGAGCGGTCTTGGCATAAACCGCTGGAACGTAGCATCGCCGAAGTGGAGCTCGTCGATCCGCTGGAGCGGCAAATGGAGCATTTCGGTGAGGTGGTGCGCGGCACGGCCAAACCTTTGGTCAGCGCCCGCGACGGATTGCAGAATCTGCGGGTGGTGGAGGCGATCATCGAAGCGGCGCAAACTGGTGGGACGGTGAGCGTGCTCTCTGCTCGTTAGTGGGTAAAACGTAACTGTTCAGTCCCCCCTTTAGCAAAGGGGGGTAAGGGGGGATTTGAGTCCCGTCGCTGGTGTGATGAAATCCCCCCCGACCCCCCTTTTTCAAAGGGGGGAGGTGAACGATTACGGTAAAACGACGAAGCGCGGTGACAGAGCCGCGCCCAGCAATAACGGGTCGCCGATTAATGCTGGTTGATCGTTCCCAACATCTGCTTGTTCTACTCTAACTCTAAGCCTGAATACTGCGACTTTGTGCGCAGCCGCAAGCACCAACGAGCGACTGAAGACAATTCGGCTGTGGGATCAATCAATTCGTCGATCCTATCCAGCGCCTGATTCATTTTGGTCTTGGCTGCTGGATTAGCGCCATCACCATAGCGGACAATCGCGGCATTGAGGTCCGCAATAAGACCATCGACCTTTCGCCATATCTTGCAGCGTGCTTCAGTCAACTCGACATGTTCGTTTAGTTTCAGGCGCTTGATAGTTTCTCGCACCCGTTCTTGCTCCCACGCTGTTGTGTTCGGCCTGGGAGTAGCCTTACCTTCTTCATCGAACATGATCAGCTTTACATCGTATTTGTCGATGGGGTCCAGTAAATAGCAGGTTTCTGATTCTTCACAGGGTTTGGCATAGGTCGAACAGAGAGAGTCCTGCTTCAAGGGAAACCAACTGCCTTTTTTGCGGTTGCCGACATTGCCGCAGACTCGGAAATTCATGTGGTTGAAGGCGAGCCACCAGTAACCGTCACGCAAGCTGCCATCCAGCGCCTTGGCTTCCTTTTTGGGCCGGAAATGCTCGACATCGTAATGGGAGTACTTTTCGCGTACCTCAGAAAACCAGCATTTCCCATACGATAG
>JACSSB010000089.1 GCA_014879435.1 Phycisphaerales bacterium | reverse complement strand
TCAACGTTTCTGTCCGCCGGTTTCAAAGCTCCGACATCTATACCGAGACGGCGTGCAAGAGAAGACCGTACCTGCTCGCGATCCAGGATTTCGCCTTCGATCTCGCTTGACTTGACGACCTCTTCGGTCAACGCCCTCAGAATGGCCTCTTCGCGCAATTTGATGCCCAAATTCTCAAGAGCGCCAAGCATTCGGCCTTGCCTGTAACGAACAGCGGCAAGCTTCGTCGTAAGACGTTTTTCATCCCATCGGAAGTGAGGCCAATTGGGTAATTCGTGAATGTACACTGCCATAATCTCCGCATCTTATGCGTAGATTATGGCCTCTTTTCTCCGCAAAAAAATTTTAAAGATCATTCAAAGGGGGAGCTGAATGATTCCCTTAGATCTTGATCGGCGTGATGATCATTTGAATCTCCCTTAAGTGCAGCCGCCGCTGCATGGCGATGGCCGTGTGGTTGTGCAACCAGGAGATAAACCAGTTTTCACTGTTGAAAATCAATTTGCTGGCCACACAAACGCTGTTCGGATAGTGCTCGACCACGCTGACTGTCAGTTTTTCCAGTTCTGCTTCAGCATCAATGCCATAAGCAGCGTGGGAGGCTGCTGCCCAACCTTTATAGTGGCAATAGTTCACGTAATAGCGCAGCGAATTTTCGATCTGGTATTGCAAAGAACGCAGTGTCCCCTTGCCGCCGTAGCTCTCCGTGTCTACTTCGCCAACACTGATAAAGATAAAGTTCTTGAAATGGCCTGGAAATACCTCATTCAGCCATTTAAGCGCGTACATGCCCAGTCCACGGTTCTTACCCACCAGAAAGATGGCAGTGGGTTGTTCAGGGTCCATCGGAGGTTCTGGCAGATTTTCGCCCCAAGTGGGGCGCGGTGCGTAAAGCGCATCAATCGTGCGCAACTGCTGGCGGACCTGTTCGTAATGATTCTTGGTCAGGGCGCAGATGCCAATGAGCAGGCTGGTGATCAACAGCGTCAGCCAGCCACCCTCGGTAAATTTTTCCACCACCGTGATGATCAGAATGCCGCCCGCAACCAGGAACCCCAGCAGCGACAACAGCAGCCGCGACTTCCAAGTGGGTTCGTCGTAACGGCTCAGCCACCAGTGCTTGCACAGGCCCAGTAGCGACAGCGCAAAGGTCAGAAATACGTTGATGCTATACAGCACCACCAGCACCGCAACATTACCCTCGGTCCATACCAAGATACAGATCGCGCTCAGTCCCATCAGGAAGATCCCGTTTTGGGTGACTAAGCGGCCAGATAGATTGCGGAAGTGACGGGGTACCCAGGAATCCACCGCCATATTGGCTAGCACGCCCGGCCCACCTAGAAAACCAGTGTTACAGGCCACGAACAATAAACCGGCTTCCAACAACAGTACGACGGCTAGCAGGATATGACTGAGCGAGGGATCGAGTTGCAAATTGGTGATGATGGCGTTAAAGGTGACTGCATTCAGCGTCTGATGGGGGATCGGTTGCACATTCCACAACAGGTACAGCAGGATAATGCCGCCAGCGGTGAAGCTCAGAGCACAGGCCATGTAGAACATGGTGTACTTGCCAGTGCTCACTCGTGGTTCGCTGAGCAAGTTGACATTGTTGGAAACTGCTTCCAGACCGGTATAAGTGCCGCCACCTAGCGAGTAGGCGCGTAGGAACAGCGAAGCTGCGAATATCCAGCCCATCTGTTGGGTAAGCTGATGCGTTTCGGCGATGGTTGCAGGGATCAGAAGGGGCAAGCC
>JACSSB010000189.1 GCA_014879435.1 Phycisphaerales bacterium | reverse complement strand
TTTGAGCAGCTTCACTGTGTGCGTGTTCAGTTCACTACTGACGTATTGAATGAACGTTCTCAAGCGGCGATTCTGCGCATCGGTGCGGTTCAAGAAGGCATTATCCGCAATGAGCGAATCATGCCAAATGGTCGGAAACGAAGCTCGGTGCGATATAGCATCATTGATGATGATTGGCCTGAGGTACGCGCTCGTCTCGAACGTCGGCTCGCTGATACGAGAGGCTAATCCGTCTTGGCATAGGACGGCTGAGAGGGATCTTCGAATTATTTCTATTTGGGTTCTTCGGTCGGTGCGCTGAGGCCATAAATCGATTGTGGATGCAGATGCTGGGAAACCAGTGTTGCCACCACGCAAGCAGGTAGGAATACGGCCAGCAAACTGTATTGCCCGGTCATTTCGGACACCATGAGCGCCGCCATTACCGGTGCGTGCGTGGTACTGGCCAACAAGGTCGCCATACCCAACACCGCGTAAACTGGTTCGGGCGTGCTGGTGAAGCCGAAGGCTGTCAGCACTGCGGAAAGCAGTGCGCCAAAAGCAGCGCCGACAAACAAAGTTGGGGTAAACACCCCGCCGGGCGCTCCTGATCCAGTGGTCGCCGCCACGGCTAGCAGTTTGAGGAGCAGCACCAGCGCCACGGTTTGCCAAGCCCCTATTCCATGGATCTGCTGACGGATACCGCTGTCGCCGTTGCCCCAGACTTCTGGGTACCATAGCGATAACAGCCCCACTATCAGACCACCCAGCAGCAACGGCAGGGGCAAGGGTAAATTGAGTCTGATAAAGGATTGACGCGCCAGCTTGAGCCAATACAAGAGGGCCGCGCCCGCAACCCCGCTCACTGGCGCGAACGCCAGCATGACCATGACTTGCAGCGCGCCAACGGTGGGGGCGGCCTCCATCGGAAAGCGGACGCCAGAACCCACCAAGCTAATCGTAATACCGTGCGATACTACTGCGGCCACTACTACTGGCCCCAATTGTGCCAAAGCCAGTGATCCAAGCAGGATTTCGGCTACAAAAACCGCCCCCGCCAGTGGTGTATGGTAGGCCGCCGCCAGTCCAGCCGCTGCCCCGCAACTCACCATCAGCCGCAGGTCTAGGGTATTGCCAGCGAAACGGCCAAACCATGAAGAGGTCATGGCGGAAAGCAGGATCATGGCACCTTCGCGGCCTACAGCTCCGCCGGTACTCACCACCACCAGCGAAGCCAGGATCTTGAGCATGCCGCTGCGTAGATTGAGTCGGCCATCACCGATAACGACCGCCTCGATATAATCCCCTCTGGTACGAGAAAGCCTAGACGAATGCTCATTCTCGGCCAGCCATAACAACATTCCCACAGCCGGTGCGCCGATTATCGGGACCAGCAAACGTATTTCAGGCTCCAATTCGTGGGCGGCCGGTACTAAGTGCCCGTTGTGCGCGCTGATCAATCCCATCTCTACCATAAACAACAGTATGCGAAACACTTCCACGGCCAGCGCGCCCAACACCCCCACGCCCATGCCTACCAAGAGATAGCGCCAAGAGCTGTCCAGGCTGAACAAGATGCGTCGAACACAGCGCAAAGTAGTACGAGAAATCACAGCGATTACAGACTTTCTAGTCGTTAAAGAATCCGCTCAGCATTTTTGGCATTCAGCAATGCCAAACGCTGCTTTTCTTGTTGGAGGTCTCCAACCAGATCGACCAGGGTAGCCCCGATCCGAGCAATTTCGTCGTCTCCAGCCGGAATCGACAGGGTTTGTCGCGTACCATGAC
>JACSSB010000333.1 GCA_014879435.1 Phycisphaerales bacterium | reverse complement strand
CCCAGAACCGTGGATCGACCGTCCATGAAACCATTTGCGTCGCCGGAATACCGGATGTTCCTGGCGAAACGTCATCAGATCGCGCACGAATTCCAACAGTGCGGCGTTTTCCTCCGGCAGTTCCCAATTCAACCAGGACAGTGCATTGTCTTGGCAGTAGGCGTTATTGTTGCCATGCTGAGTACGGCCCATCTCGTCGCCAGCCAGCAGCATGGGAACACCCTGTGACAAAAATAGCGTCGCTAGGAAATTGCGCTGCTGGCGATGGCGTAGATAGAGAACCGCCGTGTCATCCGTTTCGCCCTCGACTCCGCAGTTCCAGGAGCGGTTGTGGTTCTCCCCGTCGCGGTTATCCTCATCGTTGGCTTCGTTGTGCTTTTCGTTGTAGCTGACTAAATCGTACAGAGTGAAGCCATCGTGGGCGGTGATGAAATTAATGCTGGCGTTGGGATTGCGACCATTAGACCGGTACAGATCGGAACTACCGGTGAAACGGAAGGCGAGATCAGCCAACCGACTGGGTTCGCCGCGCCAGAAATCGCGTACCGTGTCGCGGTAGCGGCCATTCCATTCCGACCACAACAGCGGAAATCCCCCGACTTGATAACCGCCATCGCCGACATCCCAAGGCTCGGCGATCAACTTGACATCGGACAGTACCGGATCTTGATGAATGATATCGAAAAATGCGGCTAGTCGATCAACAGCATACAGCTCTCGCGCTAATGCTGAAGCCAGATCAAAGCGAAAACCATCTACATGCATCTCCAACACCCAGTAGCGCAGGCTGTCCATGATCAGCTTGAGCACTTGTGGATGGCGGACGTTGAGCGAGTTGCCACAGCCGGTGAAATCCATGTAATAACGCGGGTTATCCTCGACCAAACGGTAATAAGCGGCGTTATCCACTCCACGCAACGTCAGGGTCGGCCCCATCTGATTCCCTTCACCCGTGTGGTTGTAGACCACATCCAGGATCACTTCGATGCCAGCCTGGTGTAAGGCCTTGACCATTTCCTTGAATTCACGGACCTGCTGACCCTCGACACCGCTCGCGCTATAGCCAGAATAGGGGGCAAAGAAATTCAGCGAATCGTAGCCCCAGTAGTTGTGCAGCCCGCTATCTGCTAAATGGCCTGGATGCGCCAGATAATGGTGCACCGGCATCAGTTCCACCGCAGTCACGCCAATCGAGCGCAAATGATCGATAGCGGCAGGATGTGCCAAACCGGCATAGGTACCGCGCAGTTCCTGCGGAATATTTGGATGCAGGCGGGTAAACCCTCGGACGTGCAATTCATAGATCACCGTCTCGTGCCAGGGCGTGCGCAACAGCTCGTCATTCTCCCAGTCGAAATGCGGATCGATCACCACCGCCTTCGGCATCAACGGCGCACTGTCTTCCTCAGACAAGGCCAGATCGTCCTCGGGCTGGTTCCACGGATAACCGAAAATGGCCTCGCCCGATTGAACATCGCCATCGAGCGCCTTGGCATAGGGATCGATCAAGAGTTTATGAGGATTGAAGCGATGTCCCTCATTGGGTGCGAACGGCCCATGCACCCGAAATCCATAACGCTGGCCGGGTCCAATTTTCGGAACATAACCGTGCCAGATAAATTTGTTGACTTCCCGCAGCTCCAACCGAGTTTCTCGGTTCTTTTCATCAAATAGACACAGATCGACCCGCGTGGCATTTTCCGAAAACAACGCAAAATTGGTCCCTTTACCATCCCAAAAAGCACCCAGTGGATAGGGCTTTCCAGGCCAAAGCAGGTGCGACATGGAATCTCCTTTGCCTGATACAGGCTGTAAAATTATTATTATAGCAAGAGCCAAAGTTGCCACTCGCCGGAACACATGCCAACGATGCTGGAGCGTACTCGCTGGAATCGCGTCTGGAGTCAAACCTCGGGTGATCGAATATTCGGCTGACAAAGTGCACAAAATGGCCATAATCAACCGCCATTGCCCACCGGCTTCGCCCATCGCCAGCACGGCAGCCGAACCCTACCTGGAGAATACCTGCATGAATAAGCTGATCATTTTCGATACGACCTTGCGCGATGGCGAGCAGAGTCCTGGCGCCTCGATGACCAAGGAGGAAAAAGTCCGTATCGCTAAAATGCTGGAACGGATGCGGGTAGATGTGATCGAAGCCGGTTTCCCTATCGCCAGCCCCGGTGATTTCGAGGCAGTACGGGCGGTAGCACGGGCAGTCAAAGACAGCATAGTCTGCGGCTTGGCGCGGGCGTCCGATGCCGATATCGACCGCGCCGGTGAGGCACTGAAAGAAGCGGCAGCGGGCCGTGTGCACACCTTTATCGCCACCTCGCCGATCCACATGAAGATGAAACTGCGCATGGAGCCGGATCAGGTGGTGGAAAGGGCGGTCGCGGCGGTTCGTCGCGCTCGGCATTGGACCGACGATGTGGAATTCTCCGCCGAGGACGCAGGCCGTTCCGAGCTCGATTTCTTATGCCGGATCGTGGAGGCAGTGATCGAGGCGGGCGCCCGCACCATCAATATCCCCGACACGGTCGGCTATAACCTCCCCGAACAGTTTGCCCACACCATCCGCAACCTGATCGAGCGCGTGCCAAACGCCAATAAGGCTATCTTCTCCGTGCATTGCCATAATGATCTAGGACTGGCGGTGGCCAACTCGCTGGCGGCAGTGTTGGCCGGTGCACGTCAAGTCGAATGCACCATCAACGGCCTGGGTGAACGCGCTGGCAATGCCTCACTGGAAGAAATCGTGATGGCAGTGCGTACTCGCCGCGACGTGTTCCGGCTCGAAACCAATCTCGATACCACTCAGATCGTCCCTGCCTCACGTCTGGTGGCCAACATCACCGGTTTTCCGGTGCAACCGAACAAAGCCATCGTCGGCGCCAATGCCTTTGCTCACGAATCCGGTATCCATCAGGATGGCGTGCTCAAGCACCGCGAGACCTACGAGATCATGCGTGCCGAAGATGTCGGTTGGAGTGCCAATCGGATGGTCATGGGTAAACATTCGGGCCGCAATGCTTTCCGCACGCGACTGGAAGAATTGGGCGCTAGTTTCGCGACCGAGGAAGAATTGAACGATGCCTTCGCCCGCTTCAAAGATCTGGCTGACAAAAAGCACGAAATCTACGACGAAGATTTACAGGCGCTGGTGACCGATGCCTATCTGACGGCGGAAAACGAGCGGGTCAAGCTGCTCTATCTGCGGGTCTGCTCAGAGACCGGCGAAACCCCTAGTTCTCAAGTCACCCTAGCGGTAGATGGACAGGAACGCAGCGCTACCGCGACTGGCGGCGGCCCGGTGGATGCCTCGTTCAAAGCTATCGAAAGCATCCTGCAAACCGGCACCGACTTGCTGCTGTATTCGGTCAACAACATCACCAGCGGCACCGATTCCCAAGGTGAAGTGACGGTACGCATTTCCAAAGGCGGACGGATCGTCAACGGCCAGGGTGCCGATACCGACATCGTGATCGCCTCGGCCAAAGCCTATGTGAATGCGCTCAACAAAGTGCTGCAACCGCCTGAGCGGGCACATCCGCAACTGCTGTGAGCGGCTCCCATGACCAGTGATCGCAAGCGGGAATACTTGAAAGCGATGGATATTCCATTGTGGCTATCGCGCCAGCCACCGACCACGTCGCCACAAACGGCGGATTTCCCCTCTCAACGGGCGGCGGAGCAGGATGCAAAGGAGACGGATTCCCCTCTTTCGACCGCCGTGCCTCACTCGCCCTTGCACGAGGAAGACAACGAATGGGATCGGCCCCAGTCGCTGTCTTTGGAAACTGAGGAGGGACTCGAATCGCCTCCTCCTTCCGACGACTGGATACCGCCCCCAGAAGACGATTGGGAACCCGTTTTTGAGAGTGAGGCCGCCGATTCGATATTGACCGCACCTCCCGCGCCTCCTATCAGTCGCGAGGCGCGCATCGCCCAAATGGACTGGGAAACACTGACAGCGGAAGCGCGACAGTGCACTGCTTGCGCGCTGTGCACGACCCGGACTCAGGCCGTATTCGGAGTTGGTAATCGCGAGGCCGACTGGCTGGTGATCGGTGAGGCACCGGGCGCTGACGAAGACCGACAGGGCGAACCATTCGTGGGCCGGGCGGGTAAGCTGCTCAATCCGATGATGCTGGCGATTGGCCTGAAACGCGAACAGGTCTACATCGCCAATATCCTGAAATGCCGCCCACCAGAAAATCGCGACCCTGCCCCCGCCGAGGCGAGCCATTGCCGCCCATTTCTGGAGCGACAGATCGCACTCATCGGGCCACGCATCATCCTCGCCCTGGGTCGAATCGCTGCTCAGAATCTACTCCATACCGATACCCAAATCGGCAAACTACGCAGTCGGGTTCATGATTTCGGACCAACACAAATCCCGTTGGTGGTTACCTATCATCCCGCTTATTTACTGCGTTCACCCCGCGAGAAACGCAAAGTCTGGGATGATTTGCGCCTAGCACGCCGTGCCGCAGCCGCAGCCACTACCCCGCATGCACACCACCCCGGAGGTCCGTGAGTTGAAAAATCCATCACGGAAACCCCAGACTGGCTGGTTTCGGAACATGAGCTACGCCGATCTTCGAGAAGTCATCGCGATCGAGAGACGTGCTTATGAATTCTCTTGGACCGAAGGCATCTTCCGCGACTGCATCCGCGTGGGTTACCACTGCCAAGTGATGGAAACCTCGCACGGTTTTATCCAAAGCTACGGCATCATGTCGGCGGCAGCTGATGAAGCCCATATTCTCAATCTCTGCGTGCGCCCAGAATTGAGAGGGCACGGGCTGGCACAGCGCACCTTGGATCACCTGCTTGGGCTGGCGCATGCCGCCAAGGTGCAAACCATATTCTTGGAGGTCCGTCCCACCAACACTCCTGCCTTGCGGCTTTACCAATCCGCTGGCTTCTGCGAAATCGGGGTGCGGCCGGGCTATTATCCCGCCACTAAGGGACGGGAAGACGCCTTGGTAATGGCCAAGTCGCTATGAGTCGATATACGCATAAAAACAACAAAACAACGATCAGTAGGAAAATCAGCTTGCCCTGTCGATGGGCTTCGCCTATAGTTTCAGCGCGTGTGATTTTCAAGCCGTGAATTTGTTCGCTTGCTGTAACAACCTCCATTTATCGGTTATTCAGTTCGTCATGTTCCCCGTCTTGAATTCGTGCGGCTTCTTGGGCATATATGCCCAGTTATTCCAATACTCTTTAGTTCTCAGGAAATGCAACAATATGGTCACTGGCACCGTCAAATGGTTTAACGAATCCAAGGGGTTCGGCTTCATCACGCCCGATAACGGCGGCGACGACGTGTTTGCACATTTTTCCGCGATTCAGGCGCGTGGTTTCAAAACACTCAAGGAAAATCAGAAGGTTTCCTTTGATGTCACCGTAGGGCCAAAAGGAAAACAGGCAACCAATATCAAGCCCCTGGATCAGGGTTAAACTTCTTTCCTTCGGACGTCCAGTTTTTAACGTCCAGTTTTTCGAAAAGCCCGGCTAGCCGGGCTTTTCTATTCTGGCCACAAAATATTCTGGATAGACATGCGCGGATCTACGCCTACTGTGTGGGTCATCGCTCAGAGGAATTGATCGCTATTTCTGATCAGTGCGCACCGTAGTAGCGGTGCTCAGGATTGCGCTCAGACCGACGCGAGGGCGGTGTCAAAGCCCGGTAAAACCGATAAATGCAGCAGTGGCGCCACCTGCTCGGGAGAACTGCCATGCGGGATTACCCCCAATAATGGCGCGTCCAACCGAGTGCGAAGCGTGTCGAGATTCTCCTCGAAGTAGGCCATGGCTGGATCGATGCGATTGGCGATCCAACCCGCCAATGTCAATCCTTGCCGGGAGATCGCTTCGGCGGTCAGCAGCGCATGATTAAGACACCCCAGACGCATCCCCACCACCAGTACCACCGGCAGCGCTAAAATGCACGCCAAATCGGCCGTGTCGTAGCATTCGTCCAGTGGCACTCGAAACCCGCCAACACCTTCCACCCACACCACATCGGCCAAGCTTTGCAGACGTTCCAACGCCTGTTGGATCACTCTGATCTCAATGGGGCGACCCGCCTCGCGAGCGGCGATATGTGGCGCGATGAAGGGGGCGTATAAAAAGGGAGTGACCCAATCGAGCGGAGGCGTCGTGGAACTGGCTGCCATCAAGCGCACCACATCACCATTGTGCCCGTCATCCTCGATACCCGCTGCGATCGGCTTCATGCCCACGGCCGTCCAACCCTGGCGGCGGGTGGCATGCAACAAGGCGCACGTCACATGGGTCTTACCCGTATCGGTGTCAGTGCCCGTTACGAAAAAAGCGTGTTTCATCGAACTCGGTCAATCTGTTTTGGTGGCGATCAGCCACACCACATCGTAACTCAGTGGTAAACCGGCGCTTTGCCGCAGCCGTTCGTAGCGTGCGGTAATGGCCTGCCAGGCACCGCGACTCAGGGGCGTGGGCCGACGCTGCTCGACTTCGCGCGCCCCAACCGCCTTGACCGCCCGCAGCAGCGTGCGCAGATCGGGATAGTATCGACGTACCGGTTGCCGCTGCCAAACACAGAGCCGCCAACTGCCGGTTTGGCATTCGGCCAGTAATCGCTCAGGCGGTGCAATCGCCAATACATGGTGGTACTCATCAACTTCGGCAAATGCTTGGCGTAATTCGGGAAAATTGTCGGTTCCCAAAGTAGCGACCGCCAGCACCCCTCCAGATTTCAGCACTCGCCCCGCTTCGGCCAGACAGCAGATGGGATCGTTCCATTGCCAAGCCAAGCTGGACCAGTACACGTCGAAACTCGCATCCATCAAGGGCAGGGCTTCGATATCGGCGCAAATCAGTGCGGCTTCAGCATCATGGGTACGAGCGGCCGCCAACATACTGGGCGCGAAATCGATCAGCGTCAGCTGAGCACGCGGCCAACGCTGGCGCAGCCAAAACACCTCGTAACCGGTACCACAACCCGCATCGACGATGGCAGCGGGATCGTGTGCAATACCCGACTGATCCAGGTAAAACGCCAATTGATCGCAGACCTCGCGCTGAACATCGGCGGCGGCATCATAGGTCGCTGCCGCCCGATCAAAGGCTTGCTGAATACGTTGCTTGGCCGGCAGCGTGGGAGGCGGGTCAGTGCGCAGGATCGACACAGTCACGCAAAGCCGCGATAAGCGCGTCCAGTTGGGTTATTTCGTGCGCGGACGATAAAGAAATGCGCAGGCGGGCAGTTCCAACCGGGACAGTGGGCGGACGGATGGCCGGTACCCACAGACCCCGTTCGAGTAGACGCTCGGACAGTCTCACCGCAGCTTCGTTGTCGCCGACCAGCAACGGCTGAATCGCCGTTAAGGAGGGCAATTGACGCCACGGCAGGCCCGTAAGTCCCGTACGCAAATGAGCGATCAACTGTTGTAGATGCGCACGTCGCGCATCACCTTCGGCGATCAGCACCAAGCTGGCTAACAACACGGCGGCCATGATCGGGCTGGAGGCCGTGGTAAAAATATAGGATCGCGCCCGCTGCGCCAGCCACTCGATGACCCGCCCATCCCCCGCTACGAACGCACCGGACCCGCCCGCCGCCTTGCCCAGCGTCCCCATCAGGATCAGCCGTGGCGAGGGCGGCAATGCAAAATGGGCCAAACTACCCCGGCCACTTGGACCGAGCACGCCAAAACCGTGGGCGTCATCGATCACCAACCAGGCATCGAAGCGTTCGGCCAGCTCGAACAGTTCCGGCAATGGCGCCAAATCACCATCCATGCTGAATACCGCATCGCTCAAAATCAGCTTGCGCCGGGCTGAACTCCGCTGCAAGCCATGGGCGAGCGCCTCCATGTCATTATGCGGATAACGCCGATGCTCGGCACGCGCCAGTTGGGCGGCATCGATCAACGAGGCATGATTCAGCTTATCGGCGAAAATGACATCATCACGCCCCACCAGCGTCGGCACAATCGCCAGATTGGCCATATACCCAGCACCGAAATACAGTGCCCGGTCGCGACCGACAAAAGCCGCCAGCCGTTCCTCTAACTCCGCATGGGGTCGCAGGTGGCCACTGACCACATGCGAAGCGCCGCTGCCCACCCCCCAACGCTCGGCTGCTTCTCGCGCTGCTGCCACCAGAGTCGGATGGTTGGCTAGCCCCAGGTAATCGTTGCTGCAAAACGCCAGCAATCGCCGACCATCGACCCAGGCTTCCGGGCCACAGGGCGCATCCAGCGTGCGACGGCGGCGCAACAGCCCCTCGGCCGCCAAACCGGCCAATCCTTCCTCCAGCTCGTCCCAGATCATGCTAGCGCAGCGTTCAACGCCGCCACCGCACGTTCGGCCAGTAAAATCGCTTCCTCATCGTTGAGGATGTAAGGCGGCATGAAGTACAAGGTGGTTCCCAGTGGCCGTAATAGCAATTCACGTTGCAGTGCCTCGCGAAAAAAGCGCGCCCGGAAATTGGGGTCGCTACTATCGATATCGGCCGCCCAGATCATGCCACGCTGCCGAAAATGACGCGCACGCGGATGATGGGCTAAGGGCGCCAACAATTCTGTAAAACGCTCGGCAAAGCGCTGGTTGCGCACCAGCACTGCATCCTCGGCGAAGATATCCAAGGTCGTCAGCGCCGCTCGACAGGCCAGTACATTACCGGTGTAGGAATGGGAATGCAGGAATCCACGCGTCAGCTGATCATCGTAGAAAGCGCTGTAGATCTCGTCGGTACTCAAGGTCACCGACAGCGGCAGATAACCGGCGGTGATCCCTTTGGACAGACAGAGTAGATCAGGACGAATACCGGCCTGCTCATGGGCGAACAGGGTACCGGTACGACCGAAACCCACCATGATCTCATCAGCGATCAGATGGACCTGATAGCGATCACACAGAGCGCGAGCCTGTCGCAGATATTCCGGATCGTACATCACCATGCCGCCAGCTCCCTGCACCAGCGGCTCCACGATCAGCGCGGCGACCGATTCATGATGGGCGGCAAGCACCGCTTCCAGTCCAGCGGCGGCACGGCGAGCCACATCGACGGCTGTCTCTCCCGTCTCGGCCTGACGTGCATCGGGCGAGGGCACGATGACCGCTTGGCGCAAGAGTGGTTCGTAGGCTTCCTTGTACATGCCGACATCACTCACCCCCAAAGCTCCCAATGTCTCGCCGTGATAGCTATTGGCTAGACAGAGGAATCGCCGTTTATCGGGTTTGCCGCGATTACGCCAGTAGTGATGCGACATTTTTAGGGCGATATCTACTGCCGCTGAGCCGTCAGAGGCGTAGAAACAATGCCCCAATACCCCATCGGTCAGGGCCGACAAGCGTTCCGACAACTCCACCACCGGCGCATGGGTGAAACCAGCCAGAATCACATGCTCAAGCTGGTCGAGTTGCTCCTTGAGAGCGGCATTGACCCGTGGATTGGCATGACCGAACAGATTCACCCACCACGAACTGATCGCATCCAGATAGCGTCGGCCGTCGAAATCATACAACCACGCACCGGCACCACGCGCCACGGGAATCAGCGGTAGCGCGCCGGTGTCGTGCAACTTCATCTGGGTGCAGGGGTGCCAAACCGCCTTCAGGCTGCGGTTCAACCAATCATTGTTCGGCATGAGTAGCTTTGGCTTTTACACGCCGCGCAGGCCCAGTTTCTCGAACAGAATATTGTCGCTTGCCACCTGCGGATTGCTGGTTGTCAGCAGCCTATCGCCATAGAAAATCGAATTGGCGCCAGCTAGAAAGCACAAGGCTTGTTCGGCTTCGCTCATCTGCTCGCGACCGGCAGACAGTCGCACATGGCTGCGCGGCATGGTGATGCGGGCAGCGGCGATGGTGCGGACGAACTCGAAGATATCGGGTTGTTCGTTCTTCGCCAGTGGAGTCCCAGGAATGGGAACCAAGCCGTTGATCGGTACCGATTCCGGCGGGGGATCAAGCGCTGCCAACTGCGCGATCAGCCCAGCACGATGTAGGCGCGATTCACCCATGCCGATGATGCCACCGCAACAAACCTTCAGACCGGCCTCTCGCACACTGTGCAGGGTATCAAGCCGATCCTGATAAGAGTGGGTGCTCACGATCTCTGGGTAAAATTCTGGAGCGGTGTCGAGATTGTGGTTGTAGTAATCCAGCCCGGCTGCCTTTAGTTGTTCCGCTTGCCCTTCCTTGAGCATCCCCAAGGTCACACAGGTTTCCAGTCCCAGTGACTTGACGGCACGCACCATTTCCATCACTGGTTCCAAGTCCTTGTTCTTGGGGCCACGCCAAGCGGCTCCCATGCAAAATCGACTGGCACCCTTATCCTTGGCAACCTGGGCAGCGGCCACCACATCATCAAGCGACAGCAGATTTTCGGCCTCCAGTCCAGTCTGATGGCGCTTGGATTGCGAGCAATAACTGCAATCTTCGGAACAATTGCCGGTTTTGATCGACAGCAAAGCCGAGCGTTGCACCGCGTTGGGGTCGAAGTGCGCACGCAGCGTTTTCTGGGCTTGGAACAGCAAATCGGCGAAAGGCAGTTCAAACAACGCCAACACCGCTTCGACGCTCCAGGAAGGAGTGGAGCGCACGGTGGGCTGGGGATGGCTTAGAGTTTGGGGGGAAAGCAGGACGGTATCGTTCATGGATGGGATTCTCAAAGGATAGTCTGCATGAGTTGCTAAATAAGGCCTCGAAACATATGGCGGGACTGGGCGCGCCGAAGGTCGCGGGGCCGCCAGCTGATACCGACCCCTTGCCTGAAAGC
>JACSSB010000143.1 GCA_014879435.1 Phycisphaerales bacterium | reverse complement strand
ATTTCGGCGGGCAATCGGTTCAGATCGATCAAGAAATACGGTGTTCTGGGATCGAAGCGAATAGCACCGCTGGGGCTGTTGGGTTGGTTATAGAACAGAAACCAGGAATCGTTGGGTACTCGATCACGCGCATCGAGTGCGAAGCAAGCGAGGTCAATATCATTGGGGACGGCGCGTCCGCTCAGGTGGAGGCGAATTTTTCCAGAAGCGGCGAGCGGTGCGTTGGCACCCTTGATCAGTTCTTTCATATTGGCACGCGGAAAATCGTATCGTGTGACCAAGGATTATACGCCTATAACGATGGGGAACGCCTAAGCGGATCGATCTGAGCAGACGGCTCTGCCGTTGATCGACAATGAACCGCGTCGCAGTGAAAGGGGAGTGCGCCACTCGTGTCGGTGTGAGGGCGATTCGGTCGGGTACGAATCCGCTCTGGACAGCGGTGGCAAAGCGAGGATCAGGCGCAATGTTGCGCGTGCTGATGTCGCCGGAAGTGAGGACGATCCGTGGCGAGCGCCGACGGATCGATATCGGTCGTATTTGGCGATGTTTACTCTTGCTGGACCGTGACCAAACCCTTGGGCTGACTGGCGAAATAGCTGGCTAGGTCGGCGATGTCTTGCGGTGACAACGGCTGGGCCATCCCATTCATGATGGGGTTCTTGCGGGCACCCTCATGGTAGTCGCTCAATGCCTTGCGCAGATAATCTTCGTGTTGACCCGCCAGGCGTGGATAAATAGGAATGTTGCCATTGCCATCGGCACCGTGACAGGCCGCGCAGGTTGCGCTTTTGGCCTTACCAGCGATGGGATTACCTTGGACCGGATAGGGAGCAGCGGCAGCAGGAAAGCTGGCTAGATAGGCGGCGATATCCTGCATATCTTGCTCCTTGAGTGAAGAGGCGTTGGCATGCATGGTGGGATGGGTCCGTTGCCCAGTCTGATAGTCTTTGAGCGCGACGATGATGTAGTCGGCGTGTTGACCGCCCAGCCGAGGGACGTGATACGTAGGATAGGCGTTGGTGTAGCCGGGGATGGCATGACAGCCAGCACAGGTCGCAAACTTGGTTTTGCCGACGGCGGGATCGCCAGCGGCCTGCGCAGTGCTCGCCAAAACGCCGCACATCGCCAGTACCAACAAAGGCCGTGATAGGGATCGGATCATGTCGTCCTCATCAGTGGATTCTGGATTGAAATGATTGAGCGGTAGTCATGCTGTTTCGGTATTCCGCGCAAGAATTTCGTTGCAGTGTGGAGCCGGATAAAATGATTTAATAATCAATAAATAAAAAACGGTTTTATTGTTCTGACATAACCCATGCTCGATTTTTAACGATAGACGCCTCTCTGCCTAGGATCAATCATTGAGGCCGATTTCTTTGATCTTGTATCAGCTCCACCGCATCTATCGCCACCGTCACCGATAGCGGATCGCACCCGCTTGGCGAGAGCGAATTGATCATGACTCGTCCGATGTAGGTCACTCTGGAGTATTTAGAGTTCTTTAGTTTTAAGGGCAGATGGTTGTGTTTTTTTATGAGAATAATTATCATTTGCAATTGAGTAGATTCACACAATTTTCTCCTGTCCTTAGCTTTTCAGTGAGACTCATGTCCAAACCGTCGAAACTTGGTGTCTTTTTTTTCACACTCTGGCTGGTGTCTGGCCTCCTGGCGGCGCCGTTGCTAGCAGCCGATGAGGTCAATATCTATTCGGCGCGTAAGGAAGATTTGATCAAGCCACTGCTGGATGATTTCAGCAAGCAGACCGGCATTACCGTCAATCTGGTGACCGGCAAGGAAGAAACACTGTTGCAGCGTCTACAAAGTGAGGGCGCCAACACCCCAGCGGATCTTCTGTTAACCACTGATGCCGGTCGGCTGGCTGCTGCGCGTCAGGCGGGTGTGCTGCAAGCGGTCACATCCGAATCACTGACCCAACATATCCCGGCTGCCTATCGCGATCCCGAGGGCTACTGGTTTGGGCTATCGGTCCGCGCTCGGCCAATCCTGTATGCCAAAGATCGGGTCAAGCCAACGGAACTTTCCACCTATGAGGACTTAGCCGCACCAAAATGGCGAGGTAAGGTTTGTGTGCGCTCCTCCGACAGTATTTACAATCAATCATTGGTGGCGGGAATGATCGCCCATCACGGCGAAGCCAAGACTGAAGCTTGGGCCAAAGGGCTGGTCGCTAACTTTTCCCGCCCTCCCAAGGGGGGTGACCGCGACCAGATCAAGGCGGTCGCCGCTGGCGAATGCGACATCACCCTAGCCAATACCTATTACCTGGGAGGCATGTTGAGCTCCTCGGACGAGGCGGAGCGGGAAGCGGCGGCCAAGGTAGCGGTATTCTGGCCCGACGCCCAAACTACCGGTGTGCACGTCAATGTCAGTGGTGCCGGGGTGACTGCCCACGCTCGCCACCGTGATCACGCGGTCAAGCTGCTGGAGTTTCTGGCCAGTGACCAGGCACAGCGCTGGTATGCCGAGACCAATAACGAATATCCAGTTAACCCAGCTATTCCACCCAGTGCCACCCTCCAATCCTGGGGTACGTTTAAGGTCGATACCCTGAACGTAGCCAAATTGGGTGAGTTGAATGCCGCTGCAGTACAGTTGATGGATCGGGCGGGCTGGAAATAAACCCATTCCAAATGAACGCTCTCATCCTGAACTGGCCTCGTATGCGAAGAGCGAGTCTGGAGTGTTGAGCGCACGGGCCGACCGCTGGACCTTGTGGGTGGTTGGAATCGCGGCATTGTTGGCGCTGCCGATCCTGACCGTATTCGCCACCGCGTTGCAACCAGCGGGTCCAGTATGGCGGCATTTGGTCGATACCGTGTTGGCCGACTACCTTGCCAACTCCATCTTGTTGATGCTAGGGGTCGGTATCGGCACGCTGTTGATCGGCGTGCCAACGGCGTGGTTAATTGGGGTATGCGAATTCCCAGGGCGGCGATTTTTTGAGTGGGCATTGTTGCTGCCGATGGCGATTCCGGCCTACATCATCGCCTACACCTACACGGGCCTGCTCGATTTTGCGGGTCCACTGCAAAGCGCCTTACGCGAAACCTTCGGCTGGACCCGACACGATTACGCATTTCCCGAAATCCGCTCGCTGCCAGGGGCGGTGGTGATGCTGACGCTGGTGCTCTATCCGTATGTCTATCTGTTGGCGCGTGCGGCGTTTCTTGAGCAGTCTGCGGCGGTGTTGGAGGTCAGTCGCAGTCTGGGCGCTGGTCCATGGCGACGTTTCTTCAACCTCACCCTACCATTGGCGCGACCGTCGTTGATCGCGGGGATGTCGCTGGTACAGATGGAGGCACTGGCTGATTACGGTACGGTGCAGTATTTCGGGGTCAGTACTTTTACCACCGGTATTTTCCGAGTCTGGTTCGGGATGAATGATGCCATCGCCGCCGCGCAACTGGCCGCGCTGCTGTTGCTGTTCGTCTTCGCCCTGTTGGTGCTGGAGCAGCTGTCGCGGCGACAACTGCGTTTTCATCCTACCAGCGCTCGCCAGCAGCGATTGCCCCGCTTGGTGTTGCGGGGTCGGCGCGGTGGACTGGCGACACTGGCCTGTGCGATGCCATTGCTGTGTGGATTTGTGATCCCGGCCAGTGTCTTGGCGGTTTGGGCGGCGCGGACTATGCCGCAGATGCTGGATGAGCGCTTTCTGCGCTTGATGGCGAATAGCTTGCTGCTGGCGATGGGAGCGGCTGGGTTGATCTTAGTTCTGGCGCTGCTTCTGGGTTACGGGCAGCGTTTGCGACCACGACCGCTGGTGCGATTGGCAGTGCGTGGTGCCAGCCTAGGTTACGCGGTGCCTGGTGCGGTGATTGCCATCGGGGTGATGCTGCCGCTCGCCGCTATCGACCGGAATGTGGACGGCTGGGCGCGTGTCGGGTTTGGCGTGTCCACCGGACTGCTGCTGAGCGGGACGCTGGTTGCATTACTATTTGCCTATTGCGCACGTTTTTTGCCGGTGGCGCTACACGGAGTAGAGGCGGGTTTGACTCGCCTCCGGCCCAGTATGGATGATGCCGCGCGCACCTTGGGAGCGTCACCGCGAGCGGTGCTGTGGCGCGTCCATGTACCGATTCTGCGTGGCAGTTTGTTGACTGTGCTGTTGCTGGTATTCGTGGATGTGCTGAAGGAACTACCGGCTACATTGATTCTGCGACCATTCAATTTCAACACTTTGGCGGTACGAACCTATGAACTGGCTTCAGACGAGCGACTGGCGGATTCGGCCGGTTTTGCCCTGGCCATTGTTCTGGCTGGTGTCGGACCGGTGATTCTGCTCAGCCGTGCCATCGGCCGTGGAAGGCTTGAGCCGTGACATCTTTTCTCGAATTGAGCACGCTGGATGTCGCTTATCCACCCCGCAAGGTGATTCGGGATCTGACATTGCGGATGAGCCGGGCTGGTATCGGCTGTCTGTTGGGGCCTAGCGGTTGCGGTAAGACGACCCTGTTGCGGGCTATCGCCGGTTTCGAGCCGCTACGGCGCGGTTCGATCCATCTGGATGGGGTCGAACTCAGTCGACCCGGTTGGACCCTACCACCTGAACAGCGGCGGATCGGCTTGATGTTTCAGGATCTGGCGCTGTTTCCGCATCTTAACGTCACAGCGAACATCGCCTTTGGTCTGTACGACTGGAACGTGGCCGAGCGCCGGGCGCGGGTGGACGAGCTACTGAAGTTGGTCGGACTGGAAGAGTATGCCGGACGTTATCCGCATCAGCTTTCCGGCGGCCAGCAGCAGCGGGTGGCATTAGCACGGGCGCTGGCGCCACGACCACGGCTGTTATTGCTGGACGAACCATTCTCTAATCTGGATGTGGCCTTGCGCGAGGGATTGGCGCGCGAGGTGCGGTCTATCCTATTGCGGGAGGGCATTGGCGGTCTGCTGGTCAGTCACGATCAGTTTGAAGCGTTTGCTTTCGCCGACGAAATCGGCGTGCTGCATCAAGGGCGGTTATTGCAGTGGGACAGCGCCCACAATCTTTATCATCGACCGGTCGACCGCTTCGTCGCTGATTTTATCGGCCAAGGGGTATTGCTGCCCGGTCGGCTGGGCAGCAATGGACGGGTGAGTACGGAATTGGGCGAGCTTTGGGGTACGCCACCGGTCGATTGCACAGTGGGCGAGCCGGTGGAGGTGTTGATTCGACCGGATCATATAGTGCGTGATGATGCCAGTCCGCTACGGGCGGAAGTGGTGGAGCGGGTATTTCGAGGAGCGGAGTTTTTGTACACCCTGCAATTGCCCAGCGGTGCCCGCCTGCTCTGTCTAGCGCCCAGCCATCACGATCATGCGCCAGGGCAGCACATCAGCATCCGGTTGGATATCGATGATTTGATGATATTTCGACGAGGTGGTGACTGAAGAGATGAGACCGTTGCGTGCCGTGACACACCGGTTTTTAGTTTGTGTTGGCCGCTTCGTCTTTTTCGAGATCACGCTCTAGCAAGGCTTCGTAGATCGGTATATCCGGCCACCACTCGGCGATGGCATAGGCCGAGAAACAGGCGGTGAACAACGGCAAGATCAGGGAATAGTTGCCGGTCATTTCGATGATCAGCACCATGCCGGTGAGTGGCGCACGAACAATGGCGGTGAAGTAGGCTGCCATCCCCGCGACCGCGACTGTGAGCGGTTCCGGCGCGACCAGGGGGAACCACTCGCGTCCCAGTTCACCAACCCCCAGTCCCAGCAAGGCGCCCAGCACCAGCAGTGGTGCGAAGATACCGCCAGCGGCGCCGGTGCCATAACTACCCATCGTCAGCAAGAAGCGGGCGCCGAACAAGAAAGCGAGCGTTCCCAGTCCGATGTATTCATGCCCGCTCAGAATCTTGTCCACCAACGGCTGGCCGCCCCCGCAAATGCCCGGCATCCACCAGCCGGTCAGGCCGATGATGACAGCCCAGGAAATCCATTTGCCTGCTAATAATTTGGGGCTTTTGACATCGCACAAACGCTGTGTGGCCATCAGGGTCCGGTTGAACAGGACGCCGAGAACGCCCGCCAGGATGCCCAGCGCCAGGAACAGCGGCAAGCTACTCAGTTCGGGAATAGCGGTGACGGTGACATGGAATACGGGGTACTGGCCCATGAGTCCACGCGAAAGGACATCGGCAGTCATCGAAGCGATGAGTGCGGCGAAAAATACCAGCGAGGTGAAATTGCCCTGTAGCTCTTCTAGAACAAAGACCACGCCTGCCAGCGGCGCGTTGAAGATGGCGGACAGGCCAGCACCAGCGCCCGCAGCGATCAGTGAACGTTGTTCCATGATATCGCTGTGCGAGCGACGACCCATCATTTGACCCAGTGCTCCACCCATTTGCACGGTGGGCCCTTCCCGTCCCAAGGTCAAACCACCCGTGATACCGATGACTCCACCGACAAATTTCACCCAAAGTATCCGGTACCACACCATCGAGCGGTAACCGAGTAAAACTCCCTTGAGATGCGGAATGCCGCTACCGCCCGCCGCAGGGTCGAAGAATCGAACCAGCCAGACCGCCAGGACGATGGTGCTCACCGAGAAGGCTATGGATAGAGTGACTCCCCATGGACCCAGATCATGGGCGAAGGCGAGTAGGCCCAGCCGCAATTCTTCTCCGGCATCCATGCTTTTAGCGAAGGCCACGGCCATCAGGCCAGAGAACACACCCAGCACCAGCGCCCGTGGCAACAAGCGCAGTCTCTGGTGATTCAGTTTTTCCATGCGCCGCTTGGCACGAAGCAAATTACCGCCGGGGCGGGAAAAGTTCTGATCCGTTCGGGAAGTCATCACGTCAACCGATGGAGCGCCGGGTGTTTCTCCATCCAATGCGAGGTGCGCACCAGAGCGATGGTCGGGCGCTGTTTAGAGATAGTGGAACAAGTCCAGTGGGTAACGCTGGCCTGCCAGATAATCGTCGATACAGCGCAGCACCATCGGGCTACGTAATTTTGGCCCTAGCGCCACAATTTCTTCGTAAGTCAACCAAATTGCGCGCTGAATGCCATGATCCAGCGACTGGTCGGGGTGATGGCGCAGGGCCGTGCCGACAAAGCAAGTACGGACGAAGGTATGGCCCTTGGGATGAGTCCAGTAATAAATACCGACGATGGCATTAACCTCGACCTCCCAAGCAGTTTCCTCCAAAGTTTCGCGGATGGCTGCTGCTGCCAGAGTTTCGTGCTCGTCCAGATGACCGGCGGGTTGGTTGTAGACCAATTCCTCACCATCGGCGTATTCTTCCACCAATAGGAAGCGACCATCACGCTCGATGAGGGTGGCGACAGTTAGGCGTGCGGTCCACTCCACGGTCATGTTGGCGCTCTCCCTAAATCTTATGGTAGTGGTTGGGCGATGGTGAATGCTCCACGCAGATCGCCTTCCTGGAAGCCGCGTGCGGTATCGTTTGGATACAACGCCTTCAGTTTGGCCTCGACCTCGGGATCGAGCTGCTTACCATGACAGCTCAGACACAGCGCCGTGGTAGGGATAGCCTTCATGTAGCGGAAAGTCTTCTGACCTTGATCGTCTTCGATGACCGCAGAGAATTCCAGTTTATCGACCGGTTCGCCCACCTCTTTGCGGGCTTCGAATTGCTTAAGTACAGCCAATTCCCAATTGTCGGGCGCGTTGCTGGGGTTGCGGGTCTTGAGACTGGTCCGCCCTACGATCATGTCCAGTTTTGAGCCGAGATCCGTGGCAATTTGCCCGGCTCGTTCATGGCAGACCACGATCCCATTCACCGGACCCCCGCTCTTGATGGCTTCTTCCAGTTCTTTCTTCAACGCGCCACCAAATTGTTGTGCGGCAGCGCGGCCCGTTTTCACCTCTGCGGCAAGTTCTGGTTGCTCGGTGGTGGGAGAGGGTGGCCGGGCGAAGGCAACACCAGTCACCAGCATCACGCTAAGGACCAGAGTTGACGAATAAGACATGCGAATCCTCTCATTTGGGTCGATACTTGTGGATGAGTATAAAGCGAAATAACCCGTCCTGGCGGATTTTTCCCACTTCGCCGCTTGAAGATACCAGGGCGCGGATTATCGACCAACCCAGCAAATGAGGTGCACGATGGACCTGTCCCAGAAGACCTGCGCGCCCTGTCAGGGCGGAGTTCCTCCTCTTACACCCGGCGAGGCCGAAGCCCTGTTATCGCAAGCGTCCGATTGGCGACTGTTGGAAAATAGCACTCGCCTGGAGCGGCGCTTCCAGTTCCAGACTTTCGCTACTGCCCTGGCTTTCGTCAATCGGGTCGGTGATTTGGCCGAGAGCGAGGGGCATCATCCCGATATCACCTTTGGCTGGGGATATGCCAACGTGTTGTTTTACACCCACAAAATCGGCGGTTTACACGAAAACGACTTTATCATGGCCGCCAAGGTCAACGCGTTATACGCTGATGAGTACTCGACGGCTTGAGAATGGAATCAATTAGGCCAGAGCCGCTGCCACACCACGTAGCGCTGGGTTGGTGGCGGCAACTACCCAGGTGGGGATCGTGGCCAGATAGTTGCTGAATCGGCCCTTGGTTTCAAAGCGGCTTCGAAATGCCGAGCGTTCAAAAAATTCGCCGAGGCGTGGCACGATCCCGCCGCCGATATAGATTCCACCGCGTGCGCCGAGGGTGATCGCCAAGTTACCCGCTGCTGTACCCAGTATTGCGCAGAACAGGTTTAGCGTGTCCCGGCTGTGTGAGCAACGCCCGGTCAAGGCCCGCTCGGTGATATCGGCAGGTTGTAGATCTTCTGCCGACCAACCTTCCAATTCTGCCAGCGCGGTATACAAATTCACCAGACCCGGCCCGGACAGCAAGCGTTCCGGTGAGACGTGACCAAAGCGTCGGCATAGAATCTGGCCAATGGCCCATTCCCGTTCATCAACCGGAGAAAAGGTGACATGGCCACCTTCGGTCTGTAGCGGAAGCCAGCGATCCCCGGACCAGACTAAACCCGATACCCCCAGGCCAGTACCGGGTCCAATCAAGCCGATGGGTGCACCGGCCACCGCTTCACCCCCACCAACCGTTCGGCGTTCATCTGCACGTAGCAGGGGCAGCGCCAGTGCCAGGGCGGTGAAGTCGTTCAGGATCAGCAGTTGTTCCAGTTCCAGCTTGCGTCGGGTGGCTTCGGTCGAAAATGACCAATGACTGTTGGTGAATTGAATCCAATCCTGAGTAACGGGGGTGGCGACCGCGATGGCTGCCCGTGTCGGATACGGCCCTTCGGTCGCATGCAGGTAGGCGGCGGCGGCGGTGGCAAGGCCGGTAAAATCGGCACAGGATAAAGTTTGCTCGGCGTAAATCTGTTGATGGGCGTCGATCCGGGCAAAACGGGCATTGGTCCCGCCGATATCGGCGATCAGGGCATGAGATCCAGTCGGGTTATCTGGCATTGGGGTCGTTCCAGGCGGTAGACGGTATTGATCAGTAATTACCGGAATTCTAGCAAGCGAAAGGCGATACACTCGATGGTAGCGTTTATAAGGAGTGCAGCGCCGGTTTGCCGTAATTCGCTTGTAAAATGCTGCATAGCCACATTAGAATAAGTGTAGATTGCCGCTTAGGTAATTGATTGCATGATAGAAAATACATTACAATAATTGTGATTATTTATCACTTAATGCGGCAGCCGGTGACGCGCTTCCGCGCCCGCTTCGTCAAAGATCAAACCCATAAACCTCAAAGAGGATGTGCACATGGCTTACCTCAGTGTTGAGCAACTGAAAAAAGAGTGGGCTGAGAATCCCCGCTGGAAGGGTATTACTCGCCCCTATACCGCCGAAGATGTCGCGCGGTTGCGTGGTACCGTGCCGATCGAGTATAGCTTGGCGCAGAGGGGTGCTGAAAAACTTTGGGATCTGGTCAATAACGAGCCGTATGTCAACTGCCTTGGCGCGTTGACCGCTGGCCAGGCGATGCAGCAGGCCAAAGCTGGAATCAAAGCGATCTATCTGTCCGGTTGGCAGGTCGCGGCCGATAACAATACCTACATGTCGATGTATCCTGACCAGTCGCTGTATCCGGTAAATTCGGTGCCAGCAGTGGTCGAGCGCATCAACCATACCTTCAAACGCGCCGATGAGATCCAGTGCGGACGTGGTATTGGGCCGGGAAGCAAAGACTATGTCGATTACTTCCTGCCGATCGTGGCCGACGCCGAAGCGGGGTTCGGTGGTGTGTTGAACGCCTTCGAGCTGATGAAGGCGATGATCCGCTCCGGCGCGGGTGGTGTTCACTTCGAAGATCAGCTTGCCTCGGTCAAGAAGTGCGGCCACATGGGTGGCAAAGTATTGGTGCCGTCTCAGGAAGCGGTGCAGAAACTGGTCGCGGCCCGTCTGGCAGCGGATGTCTGTGGCGTACCGACCATCGTACTGGCGCGTACCGACGCCGAGGCAGCCGATCTGTTGACCTCCGACGTAGACGAGAATGACAAGCCATTCTGCACCGGCGAGCGCACCGTCGAAGGTTTCTACAAGACTCGGAAAGGTGTGGAACAGGCGATTTCGCGCGGTCTGGCCTACGCTCCTTACGCCGACATGGTGTGGTGCGAAACCGGCACACCGGATCTGGGCTTTGCTCGGAAATTTGCTGAAGCGATCCGTGACCGCTTCCCCGAAAAGATGCTGGCCTACAACTGCTCGCCTTCGTTTAACTGGAAGAAGAATCTGGACGATGCCACCATCGCCAAGTTCCAGCGCGAATTGGGTGCGATGGGTTACAAGTACCAGTTCATTACCTTGGCCGGTATTCACAGCATGTGGTACAACATGTTCGATCT
>JACSSB010000005.1 GCA_014879435.1 Phycisphaerales bacterium | reverse complement strand
AGCGGGGAAATAGCGCTGCAACTCGTCCATCTTGGCGCGAATCGCCTCCGCAACCTGCAAGGCATTCGCTTCGGGAGCAAGTTGAATGGCAAAACCAGCGATCGACTCTCCCTCCAGATGCACGTTGTGCCCGTAGGATTCGGCACCCAGCCCGATCTGGGCCACGTCTTTCAGGCGCACGTTGCTCCCATCGGCATTGGCACGCAGGATGATGTCGCCGAACTCCTCGGCGGTGGTGAATCGGGTCGCGGCACTGACCGAGGCGGTAAAGCCCTGCCCCGGTACGCTAGGTTCGGCACCGATAGAGCCGGTGGCAATTTGTATATTCTGCTCACGCACGGCCTTGAGGGCGTCTGCAGCGCTCAGGGCATGACCGCGTAATTGATCGGGTCGCAGCCAGATGCGCATCGCGTAACCTGAACCGAATTGGGTGGCACCCCCCACACCGGACAAGCGCCGGATCGGATCTAACACCTGCGCCGCAATCAGATTGTTTAGGGCATAACTGTCGATGTTCGGATCGGACGATTGCAAAGCAATGACCATCAAGAAGTCGTTGTTAGCCTTGGCGACGGTGATACCGTTTCTCACCACTTCCTCGGGCAGACGCGGTGAAGCAACACTCAGACGGTTCTGTACCTGCACCACAGCGATATCTGGATCGGTGCCGTTTAGGAAGGTCAGGGTGATCTGTACTGAACCATTGGAACGGGAGGTGGACTCGAAATAAATCAGATTATCCACCCCAGTGAGCTGCTGTTCGATCACTGAAGTGACGGTTTTTTCGACGACTTCCGCGCTCGCTCCGGGATAATTCGCACTGATGCTGACTTGAGGTGGCGCGATGGGCGGATAAGCGGAGATAGGTAGGTTAAACAGCGCCATCGTGCCCGCAAGCGTGATCAGGATGGCGAGTACCCAGGCAAAGACGGGGCGATCAATGAAGAAGCGTGGCATAGTTGGACGCTCAGGGCTTGGCTGGAGCCGTGGGAGCGGTCTTTGCCGCCGTTTCAGCTTCCACCTTGTCACCTGGTTTGGCTTTCTGTACTCCGAGGATGATGACAAGGTCGCCTTCTGCCAGTGCTCCAGTGAGAATCCAATTCTCATGGGTCAGGCCATGCGTTTCGACGCGCCGCTGTTCTACCTCGTTCTTGGCATTCACGATCAGTACGAAAGCACCGTTCACGTCCCGCTGTACAGCGGGCTGGGGAATCAGGAAGGCGCGTTCGATCCAACCCGTCGTTAGCCGCAAGGTCACGAACATACCCGGTAATAGGCGCCGTGAGGGGTTAGGCACCACCGCACGCAAGGAGATCGCTCCGGTGGCTGGGTCCACATCTTTGTCCGAGAAGTCGATGGCGCCAGCGTGGGGATAGAGCGCGCCATCAGGCAACACGATCTCTACCTTGGGTTCGGACCGACTCTCGCCATCCTCAAGTCGGGCTAGCTCCGCCACCGATTGGCTGAAATTGACATAAATCGGATCGATACGCTTGATAGTGGTCAGGGGGGTCGCCTCGTTCATCCCGACCAATGCCCCTTCCGTGACCATGGCGCGCCCAGCGCGCCCGGCGATGGGGGCCGTAACCGTAGCGTAGGAGAGGTTCAGTTTAGCGGTATCGACATTGGCCTGGGCCTGCTTGACCACTGCGGCTGTGGTGCGCTCATTCACCTGGGCCGTGTCGAGATCTTGCTGAGAAATGGTGCGTTTGTCGCGTAACTCCAGATAACGTTTTGCGGTCAACACCGCGTTCGCCGCATCGGCTTCTGCCCTC